>CBDUXS010000193.1:0-2810 GCA_965371255.1 uncultured bacterium | reverse complement strand
GCGAGGAAGCTAGCCATCGCCGGTAACCCGAAACACCATTCTCATCCCCGCCTCCAGATGCTCCGCAACATGACAGTGAAGCATCCAGGCACCCGGATTCGATACATCCAGTAACAGGTCGACCGTCGAACCGACCGGGATCAAGGCCGTATCCTTCCAGACCAGGTTGTCATTCGGAACCCCATCCTGCTCGACGATCAGGAAACGCTGCCCGTGGAGATGGATCGGGTGGTGCATGGCGTGCAGGGAGTGCCGCGAATTGTGCAGTCGGATCTTTACCACGTCCCCCACCTTGAACTCCCAATTGATATCCAGATTCTCCAATCGTGAGTCCGGGTCCCGCAGCACCCATTCCAGATTCGTCGCCGTGGACATCCAATTCATCATCGGCATCGTTCCCGTCCACTCCACGGGACTGAACCACACCGAGTCCAGCTGCATGAGGCGCTTGACAATCAGCGGCAATTCCCGCGGTCGCATCTCGAGTACGAGAGAGCGATCCACCGGACGAGACAGCAGCTTCCTGTATGGATCGAGTTCGCGGGCGACGAATTCCGGCTGTCTCAGACGGGCGAAGGAATCCGACAGGTCGGGTGAGACCGGCCGCTCCAGGACTGAAATCACGCCCAGCGTATCCTCCTGGGCGAAGAATCGAGCATTCACGTGGTCGATCGCCTGCACCCGGTTGAGCATTCGGATCTCGCCGGGCCGATCGAACCGAACGTGCACGACATACCGCTCGGCGGGTGCGATCACGATGCTTTCGATCCACACTTCCCGTTCGAAGTTGCCCACGTCGGACCCGACTACCTTCATCGGCGCACCGTCGAAGGACAGATTGAACGTCCGCGTGTTCGACACGTTCGTAAGCATGAACCTCGCGACGTGACCTCGATCGACTGTGGCGTGATACTCGGGCTCTCCGTTCACGAGCATCACGTTGCCGAAGCGACCATTGAGCTGGTGGGTCGCACCCTTCCCGCCATACGGGACCGGCCCGGAATCGCCGACAAGCAGGTCATCGAGAATCAGGGCCTCTTCGCTGTGAACCGGCCCGTAGTAGTCCGGCCGAGGTGAACGAGCGACGATGTTGCCGTACAGGCCAAGGTCCTGCAGCACGTCCTCCCGGTAGTGCGGGTGATACCAGTAGACGCCAGCGTCGGGAAAGCGCAATGCGTACGTGAACGTGCCGCCCGGGGGCACCGGATCCTGGGTCACTCCCGGCACTCCGTCGCTGGCGTTGTCGAGTCGCAGCCCGTGCCAGTGAACCGTCGCCGGCCAATCGATGTGGTTGGTGAATTCGACGGTGATTCCGGCATCCTCCGGCACTTCGATCAGCGGACCCGGTATTTGCCCGTTGAATCCGTACATCATGAGCGTATGGTCCCCAACCCGGTGGCGAACTGGCATCGCTTCGAGTCGGAGCGTATCGCCGTTGCGCAGGTACAGGTGTTCGCGGGGTCGCGAATACGGTACGGATCCAGACCAGCCTTCAGGGTCCGGCAACCAGGCATCGACATCGGGGCGAAGGAGCATCAACGCCGGAAGCATCGTCAGCCCCTCAAGAACCGGGACGCGCGTCCAGCCCGGCGATCCTCTCGAGGGGCCACCGGCAGGCTCGGCAGGCTCGGCTGGCTCTGCAACGACGGTCGGTTCCGGCGTTGCCGAACCGAGCGCAAATTCCAGGAAATCGGCCGGCCTCAACCGCAGACTCGGTGACTGGCCGCGGAGAACAAATGGCCCGGTAGGACTGGTGGGCTCGGTTTGGGTCTCCGCCGCGAGGTCCTGTTCGGCAGTCACGATGATGAGAAATCGGTTTAGGTCGATGACACCAAGTGACGTTTCACCATTGGATAGCGTACCGAGTCGTCGCATCGGAAACAGCCCCGGACCCGACAACCACGCTACATAGTTCGTGCGAGGTTCCAAGGATTCGGCTCTCGAGAGACCTGCCACCGTCGCCACTGCCTCATAACGTAGACGGCCATCCGCGGTCGGGGAGACGGTGAAGGGTCCTGGGAGGCGGCGGAGTTCCACGAAGCCGCTTGTGCCCCGATAGTCGGGAGCCGGCACGAGCAACATGCAGAACAGGTCACTGTCCCGGGGGCAGTCATCCAGGGTCGTACCTGTGGTGCCGGGGCCCGACGCAACGAGGACGAGCGGGGCCAGCCAGACAACCGCCGGGACGCGAAGATGAGAAGACATGCCACGTATTGTCCGTACGCGCCATGCACGAGGCAAGCAGGTACCAGGCAATCCCGACCAACATCGAGTTTCTCCCTTCCATGATCACCCCTCCCATTCAGTCATTCATCCTCAAGAACACATCAGGGCATCTTCCATCCGCGCAGCGAGAGGATTTGGTGTTTCTCGACCCCATCGCTAACCTTGATATCGTTGCCGGAACCAATACCCGACTGGAGACTCGACTGATGCAAACCCACATGGTGCGTTTTTTCGCATCTCTGCTGCTCGTCGTTTTCGTGACTCCACAGGCATTTGCTCAGGATGCTGACAGCGAGAGACATGAGGACGAGAAGGCTTTCCCCGATCACTATCATACGGGCACCATGACGCCCCCGGGCCAGGAGTCGAGGGATATCAAGTATGTGATGTCCATGGCCGATGGCGAACACACGGCCTGGATAGTTGCCGACGTAAATGGCCAGGAGTTGAGAGTAGAAATGATGGACCTCGAGATGAACGAGGGAGTCGTAACCTACAACTGGTCTCCGCCGGGCGAGGACGTGGTTATCGCTTGCGAGCTTGAGTCCGTCGAGGAGGGCGGTTGGGCCGGTGAATGTATCAGC
>CBDUXS010000192.1:0-2826 GCA_965371255.1 uncultured bacterium | reverse complement strand
GTTCTACTGGTTCCGTGGGGATTCGATGACGAATGCGAGCCCATTCAGTGGACCGGCAGTTGGCTCTGGGCTCGTGTCGGAGAGGCAGGTTTTTACCGTGGACGTCTCCGGTCTAACGAGCGCTGGGTCGACGACCGTCCGACGCTGGATGTTTATCGGGCTGTCTGGGAAGGCTTCCCCAACAGCCCCTGGAATCACCCCATGCAAGGCGGGCAATCGTCCCTCTCCGCGAACGAACTGTTCGAGCTATATGAACTCCTGCCAACGGTCGACGAAGTTGCGGAGCGACCGTACGGCGCCGTCAGCAGACTCGTGGACTGGCGACGGGATTCCCTCGACAAACTCGCGTACTATCCGGCCCGGACGATCCTGGAGTCCGCGTTCCGCAACGCCGAAATCGCACGAGTGCGAAAGGCACCGATCCCGTTCGCGGGAACGTATCGGATGCAACTCGAGAAGCAGGGGGAGGTACTCGGCACGTTTTTCCTGCGCACCGGACAGGCAGCAACGGCTCCTGTGGCCCGTGCGCTGCCGACCGGTTCTCACGAGGTCCCCTCTGCGCCAATGCCGACGGGTGCGTTTGTGGCACCCGCTGCCCTGGCGCTTTCTGAAATCGAGCTTGGAATCGACTCCCCAGCCGGCGGGCCGTCGGAGTGTATGCGGATCCTCGGATTATATGCGGCCGAAGACGAGACTCCCGTGGACGGCGCCGTCCGAGCATGGAGCGCTGAGCTTCCGCTGACTTACGTGGCGACATGTCTGAGCAGCGCGGAATATTTGAAGGATTTGCGCTCCGCGCAGGACTCTGCCACGAAACACGATCGAGTCGGCATCGAGGAAGAGGATCCAGTCAGCTTCGAGTCGTATGCCGGGCTGTTCCGACAGGAGAGCGACGGACGGTTTACATTTCGCCAGCCCGCGATGCTGGGCGATGGCGTTCGCGTGCATCTGGTGGGTGAACGGATCGGACTCGAGGCTCTGCCAGCCGTACATCCAACGGATCCCTCGGGCTCTTAGCCCACGCTTCAGCCGGGCGACTTGCCGGCCGCCGGCCATCGAAAGCCGCTCCGGCGGAGCACTTTGATTGCCGCCTTCGTATCGAGCGGAAAATCAGCGCCAAGCATCCATTCCAGATACTCGTCGTGCAGCCTCGCCGGCTGTCCCCGGTGCTTCCCGAAATTGAACACTACCTCGCCCGATTCTTCGTCGTTGCGCAATCGACCGGATCGATCCACCTCCCAGTCGGGTCGACTGATCCGAATCATGTCCTCGGTCGTGTAGCCGAACACCCGCGCGATTTCACGCAACAGGGGGGGCAGCACCGCCGTGTCAGGAACAGCACCGTGCGCCATCTCGTGCTCACGGCCAAGAAAGCGTCGGACGGCAGATTCCAGATCACGAGTTTCCGACTCGCGCCATACTCGGTACAGGTCAATCTCTTTGACCGTGGGCAGGTCGAGCCCCGGCTGGCCGGCACGCCGGAGTTCTGCGTCGAGCATCAGGGTGTCATACCGTCGCGAAACAAAACCCACCAGAACAGCACCATCGACCAGACCTTGAAGGGCTTCGGCACACGACGCGAACGTCGGGCACCCCGCCACCGACGCGTCCGTTATTCCATGCACTCCGGTTGACTCGGGAGGAATCGGAATGCCGGGATCGAAAAAGGCATGGAATACCAGTGTATCGTCGTCGACACGAACCACCGCGATTTCCAGGATTCGGTCCTCGTATGGATCCAGGCCCGTCGCTTCGATGTCGAAAGCCAGCAGGTTCACGTCTCGCTCCTCATTGTCTTCACACGCCGGAATGGATCTAGTTTCAATTCGATCTTAACATGGGCGTACGACAGCCACACGAAGCTTGTCACGCACCACCTGGCTCCCGCATGTTCCGTCGGATCGACTCTGCGTCGGCGGTCCGCGGAGGCTGCGTCGCCCCAGTTGCGCCACCACCATCGAGAGTGCTTCGCCTTGGACATCGGACCTTTACCTTCTTCCCTGCTTGGTGCAGCCGTTTTCTTCGGTCTGCTGGCAATGATCGGATGGCTGCTGATCCGGGAGACCCTGCGCATCGTGCTCAAGCCTGCGTTGGTTTTCATTCTGCTTGCCCTCATCGCCGTGTGGGCTGGCCTACTGGACGGCACGCTCGTGGAGGAATCCCTGAGCTGGATAGGTGATCGTCTGATTCTCGCGGTAACGGCCGTATCCGGGTGGGCTGTCGGCGCGTTTGAGACCGCGTCCGGCAGTGCTCCCACAAGCGGGTGATTCAAGCTGAATTGCGGCCCGATTCGTCGCCCCGGAGGAATCGAACACCATGGGGGGGCGGCGAAAGAACTCAGTTGATCCCGACTCGGCCCGTCACGTCCGCGATGAGAAGATCTGAGTCGTATCCAACTCCATCCTTGAATACCAGGCTCACATGCCGAATCGCTCCGGGATCGGATGTCAGATCGCCTTGCATGACGGCCAGGTCGGCCAGCTTCCCCGGCTCCAGGCTGCCTAATTCATCATCGACGCCGAGAATCCTTGCGCCGTTGAGGCTCATGATCTTTACCGTCTGCTCGGGCGTGAATCCGGCCTCCACCAGCAACTGGTAGTTGCGCTGGTCGCCGAAGCCGGCGATCGCGCCTCCGAGACCCGTCGGATCCACACCGGCCGCCATCAAGCCACCAGCCTCCACGAACGCGCGCTCGAATTCCATGGCCTTCAGGAAATGAGTTTCGGTCAGAGGGAAGTCGGGATTCGTGTCGATCTGCTCCCGTGCCTCCAGGTAGTCCTCCCTGGTTTCCTCCGACATCACAGCGAGGGTAAGCGAGTCTTTGGT
>CBDUXS010000191.1:0-2849 GCA_965371255.1 uncultured bacterium | reverse complement strand
CTGACCGGACAGCAAGCATGTCGGAGGGATATGCGGCCCTGACTTCGGACGCGGGCGCTTACGAAGACCCCACGCGCCTGGTGTTCCACGTTCGAGGAAAGCGTGTGCTCGAAATGCTGAACGGGCTCGTGACGGCGGATCTCGTCGCGGCCGGTGGCGATGCCGCGTTTCCGACCCTCATTCTCACTTCGAAAGGCCGCGTACTGGCCGATGCGGTGGTTATTTGCCTGGCCGGAGAGGTCCTGATCGATGTACCGGCATCCGCGTGGCCGGACCTCGAAGCACACTTCACGACCTATCTGCCGCCCCGGTTCGCTCAGTTCGAGCCTTCGACTCTCCGGTTGATCCGGGTCCACGGACCCCGCGCCACGGAACGCGAGCGGACGGACCTGATCCTGACCGCCCTCGACAGCCCTGTATACACACAGCGGGACGGATTGCACAGGGCGGTCGCGGCTTTTCGGGACGGGGTCGCGGTTCGTCTGGCTGAAGGGTTCGACATCTATCTCCCGGCCGATCAGACCCATGGACTCGGCCTGCCCGACGTAAGCGACGAGGCATGGCGCGTGTGGCGAATCGAGCGCGGAATACCCCTGTATGGCCAGGATATGTCGCTAGAAAACCTGCCGCAGGAAACCGACCTCGTGCCCGAGTGCGTGAGCTTCGCCAAGGGCTGCTACACGGGACAGGAGGTTCTCGCTCGAATCCACTACCGCGGGAAGGTAAACCGGCATTTACGGGGGATCCGGGTCGTGGGACCGACGACCGATGTCCCACTCAGTCCCGGCGACCACCTCGTGTCGGAGGGAAAGACAGTCGGAACCGTAACGTCGGCCGCGCTTTCTCCGGTTCATGGTTGGATCGGGCTCGGATACGTGCGCCGTGAGATCGAGCCCGGAGCGGAAATCATTATCCGTCCGGACGGGGACGATACGGATATCCCTGTCAACGCGATCGTTGCAGACCTGCCGTTCGTTGCGTAGGCGTGGGCCCGTCGCCGGGCCGCTTCCCTCAACGCGTTTCAGCTGAAACGCGTTGAGGGCCCGATGACGCTTCAGCTGAAACGTCCTGCAGGTACATCAGGCGCTTGGTAGCAAAGTAAAGCGTTTGGCAGTGCGCTGTCGACAAGCATATCTTCGCGGTTCAAGCGGTTCGCGCGGTTTGCGCGGGGGAAGATCACTTTCTCGAGGATTCCACGCTGAGCGACCTTAGCCGGGCGGATCTGCAGACACTTTTCCGCTATATGCTCCTGACCAGGGGTCTCGAGGACCGCCTCGACACCCTGTTCAAGCAGGGGCACATCGTCGGGGGGCTCTACCGGAGCCTGGGCCAGGAGGCCACGGCTGTGGGTAGCGCCTGGGCTTTGGGTCCGGGTGACTGGCTGGCGCCCTCGATCCGCGACATGGGAGCGCTGTTCGTCCGGGGGCTCGACGTCCGCGATATGCTTCGGCAGTACACGGCGCGAGGAAATTCCCTGTGCGCCGGAAAAGACAACACCACCCACTTTACCGTCCCCGAACTCGGACTGCTCGGCCCGGTCAGCCCACTCGGCACGCAGCTTTGCGTGTTGAATGGTGTGGCGCTCGCATTCAAGCAGCGGCACCAGCCGAATGTCTGCATGACGTATCAGGGCGACGGAGCGAGCCGAACCGGCGCGTCTCATGAGGGCTTTTCGCTGGCGGCGGCGCTCGGCCTCCCGATCGTCGTGTGGCTGGAGCACAATCGATGGGCGTTCGGCACCCGAAGCAGCCGGGAATCGGCGGTCGACGATTGGCTGGACGCCGCATCGATGTACGGGGTCCCGGCCGAGTCGGTGGATGGTAACGACATCGTAGCCGTATACGCGGCGGCCCGAATGGCTGTCGACAGGGCCCGTAGCGGCGACGGCATGACCATCCTCGTGGCGGAGACGTACCGGATGCTCGGCCACGCACAGCACGACGCGCAGAAATACGTACCGGCCGAGGAGCTCGAAGAATGGCGTTCCCGCGATCCGATCGCCCGCTGCGACGCCGAACTCAGAAATCGGGGAGATTCCGAGGCAGAGCTCGAAGGGATAAGAGTCGATGTGAACCGGGAGCTGGACGAGGCCGTCGACGACGTCCTGTCAGATCCTCCCCCCGACGCGAAAGACGCCATGACCCGCGTGTATGCGGCGCCAGAACTGGACGCTTCCGTTCCCTGGACGCGGGGGCCCGTTCCCGGATATGGCGACCTGGCTCCGCATGCGAAGGCCAGCACGTGAGCGAACTGCGCGAGACGACCTACCTGGAGGCGATCCGGGATGCGATGGCGGAGGAAATGCGCCGTGACGAGCGCGTGTTCATCCTCGGCGAGGACGTCGGAGTGTACGGAGGCGCGTTTAAGATTACGGAAGGATTCCTCGACGAATTCGGTCCGGATCGAATCATCGACACGCCGATCAGCGAGGCAGCGATCGTCGGAGCGGCTATCGGAGCGGCACACATGGGCCTGCGGCCGATCGCGGAGATGCAGTTCATCGACTTCATCGCGCCGGCGTTCGACATGATCGTCAACTTCGCCGCCAAGTCGCGGTATCGGACCGGTATCGGAGCGGGTCTCGTGATCCGCGGTCCGTGCGGCGGCGGTTCCCGTTCCGGGCCATTCCATTCGCAGAACGTCGAGTCATATTTTGCCAACGTCGCTGGTCTCAAAATGGTCGCGCCCGCCACGGCACGCGATGCGAAGGGACTGCTCACCACGGCTATCCGTGACCCGGATCCCGTGCTGTTCTTCGAGCACAAGTTTCTCTATCGACGCGTCAAGGAGATGCTGCCGGTCGACGAGGAAATCGTCGTGCCGCTTGGCGTAGCACGTACGCACCGCGA
>CBDUXS010000190.1:0-2849 GCA_965371255.1 uncultured bacterium | reverse complement strand
TGCGGACGACGAAATGAGCGTGCCGCCATCGACCGCGAGCGTGCTGCCGAAACCATCACCGTTCCCCGCGTCGGGCGAGCTTAGCTTTGCCCTTTCAGACCACGCGCCCGAATCGTCCCGGCCGTAGGCGTAGACATAGCCTGGCGTCGTCTGATTTGCCGCCTCGCCGACGAAAACGCTGCCGTTGGAGACGACCACCGTTGCTCCGAAGGCCCGCCCCGCACTCGAGGCTTGACCGGCAGTTCGCATGCTCTGTGCTTCGGCGGAGCCGACGACCGCCAGGAGCATGAAGACGCTCCAAATTAAGGATCCAGATTTCCGCATGACTTCGGTCCTCCTACTGGTAATTCCGCCACATACCTGCATTGGATTTCGACGCCGCCCGATACACTGGCGCGAATCGATGGATCCCGAGGTATCAAGATCCGGGAAGGACCGTCAGAAGCTCACTCCACAGCCCGCCGCCACCCCCCTCCCGAGCATTCGCTTGCGAATATCGTGGCGCGGCTGGCAACCGGCAACCTTCGTAACGAGGACACAGGGCCGTCTCCCTGTTTGGCGCTTCCGGGCCCGGCGCGAACCAACAGCTTAGTTTTCGGCCATTCGTACGACTGATTTCCACCACGGAGGACTCATGCGTTGTATTCGACATGTCGCCCTGTTTATCGGCGCTCTGGCCGGTGTGTTCAGTCCGACCGGGAAGCTGAAGGCCCAGACAGACATTGAAGCGGTGACGATTCTGATTCCGACCAGGGTGTTCGACGCGGAGGCCGGTTCGATGCGCGACGGTTGGGCCGTGCTGGTCAAGGGGGACAGGATTCAGGCAGTCGGGCCGGCGGAGCAGATTGGTCGGCCCGCGGGAGCTGAGCTGATTGAGCTTCCCGGGGCGACGCTGCTTCCGGGCCTGATAGAGGCTCACTCGCACGTGACACTTCATCCATACGACGAGGCGCAGTGGGCCGATCAGGTCGTACGAGAGTCGCTCGAGGAGCGGACGATTCGGGCCGTTGCGCATGCCGAGGCTACCCTCCGGAGCGGATTCACGTTGCTGCGGGATCTGGGGGCGGAGGGAGCAGGCCAGGCCGACGTGTCCCTGCGCGACGCGATCGCCGCCGGTATCGTCCCCGGGCCCCGACTGCTTGTAGCGACCCGAGCCATCGTCGCCACCGGGAGCTACGCGCCGGGTCCCCGCGGCTACGCATGGAACATAGACATTCCCGTCGCGGCCCAGGAGGCGACCGGCAAGGACGAAATGCGCCGCGTCGTACGGGAGCAGATCGCGCTCGGGGCAGACTGGATTAAGGTGTACGCGGACACGCGCCGTGACCTTCCGTCACCGACGGCCGAAGAGTTGGAGGCGATCGTGGACGAGGCGTCCCGGACGGGACGGCGCGTCTCTGCACATGCCTCGACACCCGAGGGGATGCGGCGTGCCGTACTCGCCGGAGCCGCGACGATCGAACATGGGTTTGGCGGAACGGCCGCCGTATTCGACCTGATGGCTGAGCGCGGCGTAGCGCTCTACCCGACTCTGATGGCCGTCGTGGCGAACGAGGAGTACGCCGGCCGCTACACACCCGGGGGAACCCTGTCTCCCAGGATTCGACAGGTACTCGACGTATTCCGCCTGGCGAGACGATCGGGCGTGAGCATCGGCCTCGGGAGCGACGTGGGCGTGTTTGACCACGGCGACAGTCGCCTGGAACTCGATTGGATGGTGCGCGGGGGCATGAGTCGAGTCGAAGCCCTTCAGGCGGCCACCATCGTCAACGCCCGGATTCTCGGCCTCGATGATCGGCTGGGCTCGATCACAGCCGGAAAGCTGGCCGACCTTGTCGGGGTTACGGGAAATCCGGCCGATGATCTCGGCTCGCTCGGGGCTGTGGTGCTGGTCATGAAAGGCGGGCGTCTCGTGGTGCGACCTTGACGCCCGGTTGAGCCTCCGCTATTCATCGGCCCATGATCAATCGGGCGTCGTTCCGTTATTTGCGCATCGAATCTTCCACCAGGTGGTGGTGGGCAGACTGCGCGCGTACGGAGGTGGAGACCGCCTGATTCGGCACTGACGGACAGCCGAACAACCCCACTTCCGGCCGCCGGGAGCGGGGTTTTTTCTCGCCCTCCTCCCGTGCTCGGAAGCTCTGAAGGGCGCGCTAAATGAGTCGCTTGTTCGACATTGCGGCGGACCTGGACACACCGGTGTCCGCCTATCTGAAGCTGGCACCGTTCGGCCCGCGCTTTCTGCTCGAGAGCGTCGAGGGCGGCGAACGCCTGGCACGCTATTCGTTTCTCGGATTCGGCGATGGCCTGGATGTCCGGCTTGAGCAAGAAGTGTTACAAATCGGAGCCGACACCGTCGCGTTGAGCGGAGACCGGCACGACCTGTTGAACGGGCTTCGCCACGCCCTGAAACAAGCCCCGGCACCGGCATCCGGCACCGTTGAACTCCCGTTTTCCGGCGGTCTCGTAGGGGTTACCGGGTACGACTTCGTCCGACGACTCGAACACATCCCAAAGCCCGATGCCTATCAAACTGAAAGCGGCCCGGAAGCCGCCTGGTTTGCCCCGCGTTCGGTGCTCGTGTTCGATCACCTCACCCGACGGGCAGCCCTGCTGCATGACGGACCCGAGGCCGAGCGGAGCGCACTGCGACGAGACGTGATCCGTGCCCTGCGCGGTCCTCTACCGGAACGGAAGATCGGCGGTACGGTGAGCGCTCCTCGGCCAAGCCTGGATGAATCAAGCTTCTGTGCCGGCGTCGAAAGGGCCCAGGAACACATCAGGAACGGTGACGTCTTCCAGCTGGTCCTGTCCGTATTGTTCTCCGGAGAAACGGATCTGTCACCGTT
>CBDUXS010000189.1:0-2858 GCA_965371255.1 uncultured bacterium | reverse complement strand
ACGCTGGTCCGAATCGAGTCGATCGAATTCGTCGGCGTAAAGGAGACGTATGACCTCGAAGTAGAGGGACCCCACCACAATTACATTGCCAACGGGATCGTGACCCATAATTCGGTCAATGAATATTCGGGTCGGTACAGCCTGATGCCGCTGCTGTTCTACAAGCCCATGCCCGAGAGCTTCGGGCTCCAGAGTGCTGTGAACAACCAGGGACGTGAGGGCGCTCCGGCGGACCCGTCGCTGTACGCGGAAGCGATCGAGCGCTGGGAAAACCTGCGCCAGCAGGCCTCGGACACGTACGGCTGGCTCGTGAACGAGCAGGTCGCGCGTGAGCTGGCCCGCATCGACCTCCCGTTGTCCACGTACACGCAGTGGTACTGGAAGATTGATCTGCACAACCTGCTTCACTTCCTCCGGCTGCGCGTTGATGCACACGCACAGTGGGAAATCCAGGAATACGGGCGTGTCATGGCCGGCATGCTGGCCCGCGTAGCGCCGCTGACCTATGAGGCGTGGCTGGACTATGAAGTTCTCGGGGCGAGAATGAGCGCGGCGGAGCTCGACGTCATCCGATCGCTGATCGAGCCGGCCGGCGATGGACTCAAGGCGCGAGTCGGTGAGCTCACCGCGGCTGACCTCGGCGCAGCCGGTTTGTCGGGTCGGGAGAGCCGCGAACTGCTGGACAAACTGGCGCCGGTCGAGCGTCCGGACTTCGCGCTGGATCTGTCGGATATGCAGACGCCGGAGAGCATGGCGGAGCGCATGGCAGAGGCGATTCCCGACGCACCTGTCTGATCGGATCTGGCAGACAGGCACTTTTGGGTCATTTTTTCGTAAGATGAGAAGGACGATGCCGCTGTCCGCGGTATTGAGTGGGGTAGGGGGAGTGACGAGACTCGCGGGGAGGACATGTGATGCAGGCATTCCGATTCCGGAATTGTGGCCGGCTGGCCGCGCTCGCGACAGCCAACATTGTCCTCTGCTCACCTCATCTCGGCGTGGCCGCGATTCGGCCCGTTCTGCAGGAAACGCCCGCGGCGCTCGTTGCCGCATCCGAGCGGGATTTTGATCGTCTCGACAGTGGGGCGGGCCTGCGGTCCGGCGGCGCATTTCCGTTCGACTATCAGCATCTCGTGTTCTTCGACCTCAACGGGTCGGGCGAGCCTTCCGCTGATGTGAGCCTGTGGACCGCGGCCAGCGTCCAGGCGGGCCGGCTGCGAGGAATTTTCGACGACGGTTGGAATTACAGCCTCGATCTGACCGTATCGCTGTTCGAAGCCGAAACGCTTGTGGCCCGAACCGAGGTCCGCCACGATTTCGTCCTGCCCGCGCGGGTGAGATCCGATGAGACCAACGGCTTCCCGATCCAGGTACTGATGCGGGTTCCGGCCGGGGAGTACGACTACGAGATCGTGATTCGGGACAACAATTGGCCAGACAACCGATCGGTCAATGAGAAGCACGGCCGCGTGGTCGTTCCAATGCCGGTCACGACGCAGCCATTCGTCAGCTCCGTGGCCATCGCGGCGGACTCTGCCGGAACCTGGAAGCCGGCGTCCGATGTCGAGCTGAAGCTGAATGCCGCACGCATCATACAGAAAGAAGCACGCCCATACGTCTATTTCGAGGCCTACGGACTGACGCCGGGTGCATCGTATCGCGGGGAGCTGCGCCTGGTGTCGCGCTGGGCGGGGCGTGGAAAAGGCGAGGAATTCAGGGGCACGTACCAGCCGTTCCAGTTGCAGTATCGCGGCACCGTGCCGGTGAATCCGTCGGAGCCGGTCCGGGAGTTGTTGCGGCTGGACCTGCGGGACACGGATCCCGGACCGTACGAAGTGCAGATCCGGGTCAGGGACCTGGTGACGGGTTTGGTGAGCGAGGTTCGTAGCGCACGCCTGAAGGTGCAGGCGCCGGATCACCTCCGGCGAATCGTACCGATCGCTGAAGGGCGGGATGACGAGCCGTGATGGGAGGTATGGAGTGAGTAGAAACCTGGTCCGAGTAGTGTGGTGGAGGGAGTGTTGGATCCTGTCTGCGGTGCTCGTGGCGCTCGCTGCAACTGTTCCGGAAGCGTCAGCCCAGACGATGCCGGGAGCCGTGTACCATGAGCTTATGACGGCCGGTCACGAGAAGCTGGCCCGGCGGATCCAGAAGAAGCTCAACATGCGGGAGGATCCCGACGACGACGATGTTGCCGACATCCTCGCCCGTTGGGAGCTGGAGGCGGGTGGACCAGCCACCGGCATGGACTGGTTGACGGTCGCGCGCCTCTGGACGAGGGCTGGTGAGGCGGCCCGGGCCGAGACGGCATTGATCACAGCTGACGGGACTGGTGATGTACCAGCTTCGACGCTGCTGCTGGCCAGGGCACGGATCGCCTTCCTTTCCGGGGATAATGATGTTGCGGCGAAGGCGTACTGGAAGGGTTGCGAGGCCGCCAGTGACGAGACGAGCCTGCAGTACTGGCTCGACATCGAGGTTCTCGCGACCCCGGATGAGCTCGCCGAATGGGACCGGTTTCGCCGGCTCCCTGCAAGCCAGACCGATCTGTGCGGTTACCTGCGACAGTTCTGGGGGAAGCGGGCCCTCGCGTCTACGATGACGTTCGAGGCACGGTTGGGCCAGCACTACAGCAGGGTCCGTTACGCACAGAGGAATTACCGTCGGCGCTCAGGTCGGAAGGGGGTCACGTTCTCCAATGAGATCGGGCGACCGGAGAACGCCGCGTACGATGACCGGGGGCTCCTCTACATCAGGATGGGTGAGCCCGACCGAACGACACAGTTTGCCGGCAATCCTCAGGGTACGGCTCGATCCATCGTAAGCGCGGAGTGCTACCAGCCCAACGAGAGCTGGGC
>CBDUXS010000188.1:0-2872 GCA_965371255.1 uncultured bacterium | reverse complement strand
GGGCTGGAGCTGGTGACCGTGAACCCGCAAATCGCCATCGAGCGGCGGTTGCCGGCAGAACTCGACAGCGGAGCGCTGATCGTGATGATCTCGGACGAGAACAGCCGATTCTCGGGTCTGCGCCGCAACGACGTAATCGTGGCGATCAACCGTCAGAGGGTCCGGACGGCCGAAGACGCCGACGACCTCTTCCGGTCGTTCGGCGGTGGCGGTAGGATCTGGGCAACGGTCGTGCGCGACGGTCGCATGATGAACACCTCGTCCTTTTACGTGCGCTGATATGTGCCGTTTCGGAAATCAGGTTTGAACTCACAACCGACCCGGTATCCGCATCCGCTGATCGACAGGTATGCGTCGGCAGCGATGGCGGACGTATTCTCTCCCGGTCGCCAGGCGCTCATCTGGCGGGACCTGTGGATAGCCCTTGCCGAATGCGAGCGGGATCTGGGGATCGAGATTCCCCAGGCCGCGCTCGATGAGATGCGATCGGGGCGGGAAGAAGTAGACCTGGCGCGAGTCGCAGAGCTCGAAGCCGAGATGCGCCATGACGTCATGGCCCACATCCATCACTTCGGCGAACTGGCTCCTGCGGCCCGGCCGTTCATTCATCTGGGTGCCACGAGTTGCTTCGTATCTGACAACGCCGGATTGATTCAGCTCCGCAATGCGATGGAACTCGTGCGCGACCGACTGCTGGCGGCCGTGGCCGAACTCTCGGCCTTCTGTCGCACGTGGGCCACGACTCCGACGCTCGGCTACACCCACTGGCAACCGGCGCAGCCAACCACTGTCGGCAAGCGGGCGGCGATGTGGCTTCAGGATCTGGTACTCGACATTGGCACGATCGACGGTCTTCTCGCCGACCTCAGATTCCGCGGTGCGCGCGGTACGACGGGGACCGAAGCAAGCTTTCTCGAATTGTTCGACGGCGACGGCGACAAGGTCGATGAGCTCAACACGCAGTTGGCGGAGCGATTCGGTTTCGCCGGCACATGGCCGATCACCGGTCAGACCTATCCCCGTAAATTCGACCATCGTGTTCTGTCTGCCCTGGCGGGGATCGGGGCAAGCGTGGCTCGGTTCGGCCAGGACGTTCGGCTGCTGCAGAGCTTCGGCGAAATCGAGGAGCCGTTTGGCCGTGACCAGGTCGGGTCTTCGGCCATGCCGTACAAACGGAACCCCATGCGCTGCGAACGGGCGTGCTCGCTGTCTCGGCATCTCTGTACCCTGGAACTGGATGGAGCGTGGACGGCTTCGGTGCAGGGCCTGGAGCGGACGCTTGATGACTCGGCCGTTCGCCGGATCGCTCTGGCGGAGGCTTTCCTGTGCGCGGATGCGATTTTACTGATCGTCGGCAACGTGGCTGCCGGCCTGGTCGTGCATGAGGCAACGATTCAACGCAGGCTGGGACGCGAGCTCCCGTTCCTGGTCGTCGAGCGCGTATTGGTCGCCGGGGTCCGGAACGGTGGCGATCGACAGGATCTCCATGAGCGAATCCGGCGGCATGCGATGGAGGCACGCGCCCGTCTCGACGAAGGTGCCGACGACAACGACTTCTTTGATCGAGTAGCAGCGGATGAAGCATTCGGGTCGACCCGTGAAGATCTGGAGGCTCTCGCAGCGCCCCGGACGCTTGTCGGAAGGGCGCCCGGGCAGGTCGAGACGTTTCTGACGAACGAGGTCGATCCCTTGCTTGCCGGTTATCAACGGGCCGAAGCACCGGACCTCAGGGTCTGAGTACCCCTTCCCGAAGAAAGGACGGGATGGAGGCGATTCGAGAGACGCATCTTCCGTTGCCCCTCCTGCGGCAAGGGAAAGTCCGCGAGATGTACGACCTGGGCGATGATCTGCTGCTCGTTGCAAGCGATCGCATCAGCGCCTTTGATTGCATCCTCCCGCAACCGATACCCGACAAGGGCGCCGTTCTCACGCAGATGTCGCGTTACTGGTTCGATCGCACGTCCCGGCTTATCGGAAACCATTGCATCGCGGCGGATCCGGACGAGATCGTCATGCGCCGCCCCGACCTCGCTGGAACCCGAGACGACTGGGCCGGCCGAGGTATGCTGGTTCGCCGTGCGACGCCGTTTCCGGTGGAGTGTGTCGTACGTGGTTACATCACGGGCTCAGCCTGGAAGGAATACGAGGATTCGGGCACGCTGGCCGGAGAGCGACTCCCCGATGGCCTCGTGGAGTCGCAGGAGTTGGATTCTCCCATCTTCTCTCCGGCAACGAAGGCGGAGGAGGGTCACGACGAGAACATCACCTTCGAGCAGATGAAGCGGCTCGTGGGAATCAAGGTTGCCGAGCACCTTCGCGATGTGAGCCTCGAACTTTATGCGCACGCACGTGCGGCGGCTCGCGAGGCCGGGATCATCATCGCTGATACGAAGTTCGAGTTCGGAACCACGGCAAGCGGAGAAGTGCTCCTCATAGATGAGGCCCTGACGCCTGATTCCTCGCGATTCTGGCCGGCTGACCAGTATCGTCCGGGGAGCACTCCCCCGTCCCTCGACAAGCAACCAGTCAGGGACTATCTGGAGTCCATCATCGCCGCCGGCAATTGGAATCGACAGGCGCCGGCGCCAGATCTTCCCGACGAAGTCGTCGCTGCAACGACGCTGCGATATCGGGAAGCGTACCGAAGAATAACGGGCAGCGACCTGCTGGCATTCACGCGGAACAACACGGGAGGCTGAGATTCAGTACGCGGTTCAGGTACGCATTACGCCGAGACCCGGCATCCTCGACCCCCAGGGCGAGACGATCAGCCGGGCGCTCGGGACGCTGGGATACGGGGGCGTGGACGAAGTGCGGATGGGACGCCTGCTCAGTATGCGGATCGAGGCGGAAGACGAGGCGGCGGCCCGGA
>CBDUXS010000187.1:0-2880 GCA_965371255.1 uncultured bacterium | reverse complement strand
ACGATCGACGCGACGACTGATCCACCCACACCCCTATCCCCGACAAGCATGGCCAAGTTCTACATAACCACGGCGATCGATTACGCGAACGGCGATCCGCACATGGGTCACGCGTTCGAGAAAATCGGTGCGGACGTCATTGCCCGGTACCGGCGATTGCGCGGGGATGACGTCCGGTTTGCCATCGGAATGGACGAGCATGGTCAGAAGGTGCTGAGGGAGGCGGAACGCCTTGGCATTCAGCCGCAGGTGTGGGTTGACGAGATCGCCACCCGGTTCAAAGACACATGGCGTCGCCTTCACCTGTCGCATACCGACTTCGTTCGCACGACGGACGCTTCTCACGCTTCAGCCGTTCAGGATCTCGTGGGACGTATTCAGGCGACGGGCGATATCTACATCGATCGGTATGAGGGCTACTACTGCGAACTCTGCGAAGCGTTTCGCAAACAGTCCGAACTCGTAAACGACCGGTGCGCCGAGCATCCGGGGCGAGACATCGGCTGGACCGAGGAGGAAAATTTCTTCTTCCGCCTGTCGAAATACACGCAGCCGCTGCTCGACCACATCGCTGCGCACCCCGAGTTCATCCAACCGGTTAGCCGCCGCAATGAGATCCTGCGTCTGCTGGAGGGCGGACTCGAGGATATCAGCGCTTCCCGGTCGCGCGTCCCATGGGGCGTCCCGTTCCCCGGTGCCGAGGGGCACACGGTGTATGTCTGGTTCGATGCGCTGCCCAACTACCTCTCGGTGCTCGGCTTCCCGGCCGAAGGATATGAGGACTGGTGGCCGGCCGAGTTGCATGTGATCGGCAAGGACATCACACGCTTCCATTGCGTAATCTGGCCGGCGATGCTGATGTCCGCCGGGCTTTCCTTGCCGGCAACGGTATGGGCGCACGGTTTCGTGATGATCAGCGGCGGAAAGTTGTCGAAGTCCGAAGCAGAGCTTCTCGACCTTGGCGCCCTTATCGACCGACACGGACCCGACGCGTTCCGGTATATCCTCATGCGCGAGGTTCCGTGGGACGCCGATCGCGACTTCCCGTCCGTCGAGGGCTTTCTGCAGCAGTTCGACAATCGCTACCAGGCGGACCTGGCGAACGACCTCGGCAATCTGCTGAACCGAACGATCGCGATGGTAAAAAAGTACCGGAATGGAAACATTCCCGGCGACGAACCGACGGAACTTGATGCTGCCTCCGCCGCTGAGCTGGATACGTACGTGGAGCACATGGATGCCCTGCGGCTGCAGGATGCCCTCGAGTCCGTGATGACGATCGTCCGTCGATCCAATGGCTGGGTCGACGCGAAAGCCCCGTGGGCATTGGCTCGCGACGCGGACGCATCCGACGAGCTGGACGCCGTCCTCGGGGCTCTGATTCGGTCTCTGGCCCGTACGGCCGTGGCTCTGGCACCGTTCATGCCGGAAAAATCGGCGGAGATCTGGACCCGGCTCGGGGGGCAGGGCGCCCCCCCGGCATTCGACGATCTGGGCGACCGGTGGCCGACAAAGCTGCCCGAGACACGTGACGGTGTGCTGTTCCCCCGCATCGAAGTGCCTCGCGAATGAGCAGCCTCGCACCTTGACAGGTCCATCCGCGGTCATTTAGTCTCCCGGCGTCCCGCTCGGCGACGCATGTCTCCCCGAGCTGCAGTTCTCCAGGCGTATACAGTCAGACGAGGGCACGTTGACCCCCATCGCAACCGAGGCGGTTGAGGGTATTCTGTGTCCGTGATGGATGAGGCCGATCTGAAACCTTCACGCTGGACCGTTCAGATAATGCCCGAAGGCGGGGGCCCGATTCGGCACCTCAAGCTCACGCGGCAGGTCGTTCACCTGGCGCTGGCGGCGGGTTCGCTCGGGGTTCTGCTGGCGATCGGTTTCGCGGCGAGTCTTGGTCTCGACGCTATTCGGGAGACCGAACTCGCGCGGCTGCGGATCGAAAACCGGGGGCTCTCGGCGGATCTCGACCGGATGGAATCGCAGGTCGCCATCCTGGACCAGTACATCGACGGCCTGTCGGACCGTGACCAGCAGATTCGGCTGCTCGCCGGCCTTCCGTACATCGACCCCGACGTCCAGGCGGTAGGTGTCGGAGGTCCGCTCGTCGGCGATCCGTCGCGCGAAGAGTTCCTGCGCCTTTCCGGCAACCTGGCGACCCGCGCACTGGCCGCGACGTACGACGTGGACAAGCTCGTACGCCGTGTCGAGTTGCTGGATGCCAGCATGAGCGAGGCCCTGGATTCCGTAGCTGTTCACGAGGAAGTGTTCCGCTCCCGACCGTCGATCCGGCCGGTGCAATCGCCCGACTCCTGGATCAGCTCGAGCTTCAGCCGGAGCCGGTTCCATCCGGTCCTGCTCGTGAATCGACCCCACCCCGGCATGGACATTTCCGCCCGGGTCGGCACTCCATTCCTCGCCACGGCCGCCGGACGAGTCGTCTACGCAGGCACCCGGGTCGGGTACGGCAAGACGATCGAAATCGACCACGGATATGGCTACGTGACGAGGTATGCGCATGCGGCGAGTATCAACGTGAAGCGGGGCCAGCGCGTCCGGCGCGGTGAAGTGATCGGCGAGATCGGCAAGACAGGGCTCGCGACGGCTCCTCACCTGCACTACGAGGTGCTGGTCGACGACCGCGCCACCAACCCGCGGAACTACCTGCTGGACGACCTGGTCTACTGACCTCTGCGCATTGCTCGCAGACGCCTTTTTCTGTTTGCCAATCACACCGGCTCGCCGGTAGATTTGCGCCCGCACTGAATTCAGTCGACGCGGCTTAAACGTGGGAGAGCGGGGAATGCAGACTCATCGAATCTCAGCGGTTCTCGTGGCAGGTGCAGCGCTCATGGCGGCGGCATGTGGATCGAACGT
>CBDUXS010000186.1:0-2883 GCA_965371255.1 uncultured bacterium | reverse complement strand
CTGGCCTACTGGTACAGCCATCGCCGGCGCCTGAAGCTGGGTGTGGTGTTCATCTACGCACAGGCGATGCTGGACGTCCTGCTCGTCAATGGCATCGTCCACCTGACGGGCGGCAGCGACAGCCCGTTCACCCTGCTGTTCATTCCGCTGGCCGCGGTCTACGCCCTGATCCTGCCGCTGGTTCCGGCCGTGCTCGTCGCACTTTCGAGTGGCCTGATTTACCTCATCGCCACTTTGATGGCGTTCCCGGGCCAGGTCAGAGTCTGGGGCCTGCTCGTCCAGGTAGGCATCTTCACCATGGTCGCGGTGGCGGCCAGCCTGCTTGGCGCCAAGCTCCGGCAGGTTCGGGTCCGGCTGCGCAGCGTCGAAGGGGAATTGCGCAAGCTGCAACTCGATACGGCAGACGTACTGCGCATCATTCCGTCCGGCGTGTTGACCGTCGATGACGGGTGGCGGCTCGTGTACATGAACCTCGCGGCGGCCGAACTCCTCCAGGTCGACGTCGATCCGTGGCTTGGTCGTGAGCTTCGCTCGCTGTTGGAGGCGCGGTCCGTCGGGATGGCGATCGCCCTGGAAGAGACACTCGAGACGGGTCGACGCGTGCGCAATCGAGAGGTCGAAATCCTGCCTCCCCTGGCATCGGACGAAACGTTCGCGTCAGCGGATACAACCGGCGTGGATATCGTGCCGCCTGGTCGGGAACCCATACCCGTGGCGGTCAGCACGTCGCCTTTACAGGGTGCCGGAGGCGGTAATTCCTTCGTCGTCCTTCTGCAGGATCTGCGGCCGGCGCGTCAGATTGAGGAGTTGCGGCTGAGAACAGGCCGATTGGAGGCCGTGGCTGAATTGTCCGCTTCGCTCGCCCATGAGTTGCGGAACCCGATCGCCTCCGTTCGAAGCGCGGTCGAGCAACTGTCCGGCCGTGCTCATGTCTCTGAGGGCGACAAGGTCCTGGGACGACTGATCACACGGGAAAGCGATCGCCTCAGCCGGATCCTGGGCGATTTCAGTGATTTCGCGCGCGTTGACGTCACGCAACGCCAGCTTATCGACGTCGATCGCCTGACCCGGGAGGTCGTGGAGACGGTTGCGCAGCACCCGGCGGCCGCCGGCCGGGCGGTGTTCGACAGGCAGGTGGCCGCAGACCTCAGCGGGCTGTGGGGAGACGCCGAACTCCTGCACAGGATGCTCCTGAACCTGGTGCTGAATGCCGTGCAGGTAGGGGACCCGTCTGACACCGTACATATCCGGATCATTGCCGACGCCCTGCGTCCGGATCTTGTGCCGACTGAAATCTCTCTCGGCGTGCCGGTACGGATCAGGGTCATCGACGACGGACCCGGCATTGACCCGGAAGACCTTCCCCGCATCTTCGATCCGTTTTTTACGAGACGACAAGGTGGAAGTGGCCTCGGTCTGTCGGTGGCCCACCGGGCCGTCCAGGCCCACGGTGGAGCCCTCATCGCGACTTCGACGCTTGGCAAGGGAGCCATGTTCGCCATTGTGCTGCCTCGGCGCGGTCGACTTCACCGCCCGCTGCCGGGCACCGATGATCGCAGGAATCTGCTTACGGATGCCGACCTCCCCATACCTGAACGAGGATAGAGATGCGCGAGAATCCACTGCTGCTGCTGATCGATGACGAACTCGGGCTCGTGGAATCACTGACCGTACTGCTGGAAAACGAGGGATTCGAGGTCGTGTCCGAGCTTACGGGGGCGGGTGGTGTGTCGAAGTTCAAGGAAGTGTCTCCGGACATTGTTCTCAGCGACGTGCGCATGCCCAAGGTATCCGGGATTGAAGTGCTCGAGGAGATTCGCCGGACTGCACCCGAGGTACCCGTCGTCCTGATGACGGCCCAGGCCTCCCTCCAATCCGCGATCCAGGCCGTAAACCTCGGAGCGACGCATTACGTCCAGAAGCCGTTCCAGAACGAAGAGCTGATTGCCATCCTTCGCCGCTCGCTCGACTGGGGACGGCTGAAGAAGGAAAACACGGGGCTGAAGCGTGAGTTGAACAAGCAGCAGGCACTCAATGTCGGCCGCCCGATCGGCGTGAGTCCAGCATTTGAAGCGGCGCTCAAGCTGGTGGAAAACGTGGCAGAGAGCGAGTCGACGATTCTGCTCGCCGGCGCTTCAGGCACCGGTAAAGAAGTGTTCGCGCGCTACATCCACGACCTGTCGGGGCGTTCGACCCGCCGCATTCTGTCGCTCAACTGCGGGGCGCTGCCCGAAGGACTGCTCGAATCCGAGCTGTTCGGCCATACCAAGGGCAGCTTTACGGGTGCGGTCAAGGACAAGGAAGGTCTGTTCGTGGCCGCGTCGGGGGGCACGTTCTTCATGGATGAGGTCGGTGAACTGTCGGCCTCGACCCAGGTAAAGCTGCTCCGCGTACTGCAGCAGCGCGAAGTCATCCCGGTCGGGTCGACCGATCCGATTCCCGTTGACGTTCGCTTGATTGCGGCGACTAACCGTGACCTGGAGAGGGATATCGAGGAGGGTCGATTCCGTCGGGATTTGTACTACCGCCTCAACGTGATATCCCTCGTGCTCCCAAGCCTGCGCGAGCGGAAGGAGGACATTCCCTTGCTGGCGGAGCACTTCCTGAAGCAGCGGGCAACGCAGGCCGAGGAAGAACCGAAGAAGTTGTCCACGAGGGCGCAGACTGTTCTGCAGGAGTACCAGTGGCCAGGGAATGTCCGTGAGCTCGAGAACGTGATAGAGCGCGCGGTCGTGCTGACTCCGGGTTCGACCATCAAGACGGAGGTGTTTCCGGAGCGACTGACGGAGAAACCGCCGGAGCCGCTGATCCAGGATCGTCCGACGCCGAATCCGCCTCTGGATACGATCGAGCGAGCCTACATCGAGCACGTACTCAGGGCAG
>CBDUXS010000185.1:0-2889 GCA_965371255.1 uncultured bacterium | reverse complement strand
AGGCAGGCTTCCGCCGCTTCCGCATCCATCCGAAGCAGGTCCAGCAACCAGGTGGGGTCGATGGGTCCGGCGGGACCCAACGTAAATACGCGCAATACCCGAGTCGTGTGGTGCAGAGATCGCCCGAGCCGGGGAAGATCAATCAGCCCGGCCTCGCCCGCCGACGTAAGGCGCAGGATCTCCCCCCGTCGCCGAACGAGCAGCAGGCGCAGCTCCAGCATGCGCGGATTTGACGGATAATCCACCAGCACCTCGCCTGGTGCGCGGCCCAGCTCCAGGGCCATCCGATCCTCCAGCAGACGCACGAGATCCCGCCGACCCGGGATCCAATCCGCCAGATCGGCAGGCAACTCGTCTCCGAACAACTCGAGAGCCCGTTTGGGAAGGCGGCGATGGACGATGCCGTCGAGCAGGCCCGCGAGAACGGAGTTCTGCCCCGTACTTTCAGGCGCCGATCGCATGCGGGCCGCAAGTGTGCCGAGCAGATCCTCGTCGGTCGGCCCGGCCAGCTCATCGCGCCGAAGCAGTCCCACCTCGAGCGCCCCCTCCACGAGCCGCCTGAACGCTACCGTTGCAGCCCGAACCGCATGATGCCAGTAGACGTTTCGGAACATCTGATACTTGGCGAACATCAGCGACTCCAGCGCGCTGATGCCCTTTTCCGTCACCGCCACTTCCAGCGGTGCGTCAGCGGCTTCGCGGGCGAGCGTCAACGAGTCGATGAGCCGGTCTACATCTACCGCGCCGTACGGAACGCCACAAAACAATGAGTCACGCCGCAGGTAGTCGATCTTGTCCAGGTCCAGCGAGCCGGAGACGAGGCCCTGGAGTGGATGGTCCGACTCGCCTCGAATCAGCTCACCGATCTGATCGGCGGCGTCCGGCGCTACATCTGCGAGCACGTCCCGGATCGCCGGCGCGGCGAGAAACCTGTCCGCCAGTTCTTCATGGTGACCCGGAATCGCACGGGCCTCGAGCTCCTCCATTGCGTGGGAGAACGGATAGTGACCGATGTCATGCAGCAAGGCTGCCAACCGCACCACGGGAATGGCTGCCGCCTGGCCCGACGTCAGCTCGGCCAGGGCTCCGCGTGACCCGAGCGCGTTGATCGCGCGACCGGTGAGGTGATACACGCCCAGGGCGTGGAGAAAGCGTGTGTGAAAAGCTCCGGGATAGACCAGGTGAGCAAATCCGAGTTGCTTGACGTGCCGCAGGCGCTGGAACTCCGGCGCATCCACGATCGCAGCCGCCACGCGCCCGAGTCCGATGTTCTGCCACAGCGGATCCCGGATCGTTCGAACGACTCCGCCCTGCTCGTCGTGTGCCATGGCGCCACGCTGGGGCTCCACCGACTCCCTGTCCAGTGCGCTTGCCCGCATGCAGGTGCATGACCAGTATTCTTCAGCGGCATCGTTCACCCGTCGCAGGAGAGACACCGTGGAGATCCGACCGGCCCGAATGATCTACCTGGGCTATGGCAAGTACTGGCGATCCGACGAGATCGCGGGACTGCTTCCTATCGAGAACGGCCGTGGACCCGGCCGTCGGACCGAAGTTTATGTGACCACCCGCGAAGATCCGATCGTGGCCTCGCGCTCTCAGCAGACCATTCTCGGAGACATGGCGTCGTTGCCGGCTGGCACCGCCCACGTCTCAGAGATGGCAAGCGCTCTGGAGGGTCTTCTCGAGGAGTTGGGCGAACTGCCGCCGGTTCTGCGCCGCATGCTGCTTCGTGAACGCGAATTCGATGTCGACTTCTGGATTCGTCGTTTGCATTCGCTGCAGCCGACTGCCGAAGATGACGACGATGGGCAGGAGGACTTGTTCCGCGAGGGATAACTCAGCGTGTCTGACACCCGGTCGGATTGAGGCGTGGAAACCCCCGCGGCCCTGACTGGTACTTCAAGTCGTGAAATCATCAGCTTCGGCCGCGCCCCACCGGGGCATTTCGGTCTTCATTCGATTCTTCCTCGTCGTTCCGTTACTTGCCGGCGCGGCGCGATCGCTCTCCGCGACCGTACAGGATGCGGCGTGGAACGACAGTCGTAGCCTCGACCTCATCTCGGCGGCGATTGAAGCGAGACAGACCGGGCGGTACAATAGCGTTTCGCGCTTTTCGGCCTATGCGGAGGGACAGGTCCACTACCTGGCGGAGTACGGCGACGACGCCGGTGACCAGGCTGTGCGATCGGATCGAATCGCCCTGGAATTGCAATGGCGGCGCGGGGTCGGCTCCCTGCAGACGATCGTGGGCCGGCGCGAAGTCAGCTGGCTCCCGACGAATATCACGTACCACATCGACCACCTCAGTCTCGTCGTCGACAACTTCGGCGACAGGATTCGGATTGGAGGAGGCGACGAAGTCGGCGACGTCCTGAACCCGGTCGCGCCCGGAGCCCCGAATACCTACGAGTACCGGCTCGTCGACTCCCTGAGCATGCTGATCGGCGGACGACTGACCGAGCTGTACCGGCTCGAGGTGAGGCCGCTGAGCGCGGACAGCGCCGGAGTCGTCGGTACCCTGGATATCGAGCGCGAGTCGTTTGCCGTGGCACGACTGGCGGTCACGTTCACGCCCGTATCCTACGTGGATCCCACCGTACGCTCCGTAAGCGTAGATCTGCAGAACGCGCTCGTGAACAACCGCGTCTGGCTGCCGGCCGTGCAACACGTGGAGGTGCGGCGCCAGATCAGGTTTCTGGACATGCCCTTCGGTGGAACGATCCGGACGAGCTTTCGGGTGCTCAGTTGGGACCTCGATCCTCCCGGCGATCGGATGATCCCGACTGGCAACCGCGTGGTATCCGTGGAACAACCGGAACTCGGTCGCTACATGGGCTGGCGCACGGAAGAGCCCGATGGGGCGCCCGCGCTGCTCCGCGCGGACTC
>CBDUXS010000184.1:0-2892 GCA_965371255.1 uncultured bacterium | reverse complement strand
CAACGTCGGGACGGTGCTCATCCAGTGGGGCGTGGTGCTGGTCGTCCTGGTGGCGCTGAATCGATTCCTCGCCACCCGGATGTCCGGATCGTTGGACGCAACCGAAGAGACCGTCGAGTGAATCTCCGAATCGGCGGTTCCGTGACCGCAGTGCTGCTGGGCGTGGCCGTCGCGGCGTGCGCCTCGAGCCCTGCGGCGGGCCCGGGGGCTCCAGGCCCGCCAACCCCGACGCCTGCACCGACAGAGCCTTCCCCGTCCGTAACCCCGCCGGCGCCTGCACCGGTGAATTCGGGCGTTGTCGAAGTGCGGCTTTCCGTCGATCCGATCTCGCTCCGTGTGGGCGACACGGCACGCGTCGTCGCACGTGCGCTGGGGGCAAACGGTGAGGAAATCGCCGGAGTCGAATTCCGAATTCGAACCCCACGCCGCATCCTCGGAGTAATCGATGACGGGTCGGCCGTGGTCGCCGTGCGGGAGGGGCCGGCGGTCGTAACGGCGGAGGCCCGGATTGATGCCGTGCCCATTTCCGGCGTGGAGCGAGGTTCGGCCAGGCTGACTGTGCTTCCTGCGGCACTCGAGGGCATCGACATCGAGGCGCCCAGGCAGATGTTCGACGGAACGCGGACGACAGCGAGCGCCGTGGCATACACGGCGTTCGGCCCTCGCGAGACGGCCCCGCTTATAACCTGGCACTCGACGGACGCGACCGTACTTCAAGTGAGCCCGAACGGCAGACTCCAGGCCGTGGGGCGCGGAATCGCGCGGCTCGAAGCCAGGTCGGAGGGCGTCTCGGCATCGCGGGAAGTCAGAGTGGTTTCGAATCCAGTGCGGAGTCTGTCGGTCACTCCCCGGGAAACCGATCTGCACGTCGGCGACGTGGTTCATTTCTCGGCGGCGGCGCTCGATGCCGACGGAGCGTCGGTAGTAGACGCAGTTGTCGAGTGGTCGGTGGCCGAGGTGCACGGCGATCTGTCAGGGTCCGCGCTGATCGAGTCGGATGGCACGTTCGTGGCCAATGCACCGGGTGTGTATCGCGTGACGGCGACCTTCGGTTCGCTTGCGGCGGAGGCCGAACTCAGGGCTCGCGCGCGCTCGCCGCGAGAATCGGTGCGGGCCGTAGCCAACCGAACCGTTCCGGCCGGTGCCGGCGCCACGACCGACCTCTGGGTGTTCGAGGGCGTGGACGGGCGGGACTACGTCTACACGGGAACGCTCGCCGCAGCGACGATGTACGCGTGGGACGTTACGAACCCCGCCGAGCCGGTTCTCACGGATTCCCTCAAACTCGACGGCCGGCGCGTGAACGACGTGAAAATCAACGCGGACGCGACGATCGCGGTCGTCACGAGCGAGGGAGCCTCGAATCGCCGCAACGGGATCACGCTGTATGACATTCTTGATCCGGCTCACCCGAAGGCAATCACGCACTTCACCGAGAACCTGACGGGCGGGGTCCACAATGTCTGGATCGAGGGCGATCTCGTCTACGCCGTGCACAACGGCACCCGTGACCTGCATATCATCGACATCTCGGACCCGTCCGCACCTCGCCACGTGGGCAGGTGGGGAATCGACTCCGAGGGCCGCTCCCTGCACGACGTCATGGTGCAGGACGGCCTGGCCTACTTGAGCTACTGGAACGACGGCCTCGTGATTCTCGACGTCGGGGCGGGAATCAGCGGCGGGACGCCGACCGAGCCGCGGCTCGTGTCACGGCACGCCTATGGCTATTCGCTCGGGACGGAAACATACGGCAACACGCACCATGCGATCCGGTACCGTAATTGGGTATTCGTCGCCGACGAAATTTTCAACTGTTCGGAGTGCGTCAACGGACCCCGGGGTTACGTACACGTGATCGACGTGACGGACATTCGGAGTCCACGCGAGGTCGCCTATTATCGAGTTTCCGAGGCCGGTGCGCACAACATGTGGGTCGAGAACGACCGTCTGTATGTTGCCTACTACCAGGCCGGGGTCAGAGTCGTGGACATCACGGGAGAGTTGCGGGGGGATCTGTACCGGCAGGGCCGCGAGATCGGCTGGTTCATGACCGAATCTCCCACATCCGATCCATCCAATGCGACCATGTCCTGGGGTCCGCAGCCCTACAAGGGTTCATTGTTCGTCAGTGATCTCAACTCGGGACTGTGGATACTCGAACTCGAGTCGGAGGGACGTGAGCCAGTTCCCTGATCCCGTCGATCCTGACCGGTTGCGTGATGCGATGCGCCGGCTGGCTGCCGGTGTAAGTATCGTGACGTCGGCAGATCCGGATGGCACGCCATTCGGGCTCACGGCCACGGCCGTGTGTTCCGTATCGATCGAGCCCCCGATAATCCTGGCCTGCCTGGCATCCAGCTCGGCGACACACGAGGCGATTACGGCCTGTGAGCGGTTTGCGATCAATTTTCTGGGACAACGGGATGCCGAACTGGCGCGGCGGTTCAGCAGTTCTGCGACGGATAAATTCGTGGGCGTGTCGTGGAAAGCGGGCGCTTCCGGGTGTCCGGTGTTTCCGGGTGCGCTCGCGGTCTGCGAATGTGTCGTGGAGCGCGTGGTACGTGCGGGAGACCACACGGTGTTTTTCGGCCAGGTCGTCAACATAGAGATCGCCGACGGGATGCCGAACGACCCGCTGATTTATTTCCGCGGCGCGTATGGCGCATTGTCCGAGGGCGGGGAGGCGTGATGCTCGGTGGGATCGAGGTCGGCCGGGTATTCGGAATCCGACTACGTCTCGACTGGTCGTGGTTCGCCGTGCTGGTCTTGCTCACCTGGACGTTCGCCACATTCGATTTCCCATTTCGCGCGCCTGGACTCGAACCCGAGACGTATTGGTTTCTCGGCCTGGCGGCGGCTCTGTTGTTGTTCGTGTCAGTACTCATCCAC
>CBDUXS010000183.1:0-2904 GCA_965371255.1 uncultured bacterium | reverse complement strand
GGACGGGCGTGCCCAGATCCCGCATGTGCCGGGCGAACACGGCGTAGAACGGCTCAAGTTGGTCGGACCCGAACCGGACCTCGATGCCGTCGCGCATCGGCCGGCGCACCTGGCTCCTGAGTTTCGCCTGAAAACCCGCCATCATCGCTTCAGGATCACCTGGCTCGAGACGCAGCGTGACCGTCAACTTTCTGTGGGAGGCCGGCAACTGGATGGGCTGCTCGTAGCGACTGCGCAATTCGAAAAGTCGGCAGCCCTGCGCATCGGCGCGATCGGCCGCGGCCATGGCCAGTGCGCTCACGGCCTCGTCGGTCCCGAGCGGCCCGCCGTAGTTCAGAAACGGCATCGACACCAGAAAGTGGCCGAACAACAAGCTCCTGACTCGGACGAGCGGTAGGACACCTTCGAGCTGGCCCGGGGACGTCCGGGCGGCCAGGTAAGACGTCTCGTGTCCCAGCGCCTCCTGCATGACCGTCTGCCACCCCCACAGGTGACAGTGCGTCCATCCTTCCGAGCTGCGAACGCACTCATCCCATTCCGCCGCCGAACCGGCGAATTCCTCGACGCCGAGCGCGGACATGGTCACGCCCGCGCGGAAGAAGGCTCGGACGGAACGGGTACCCGGACTTCCGGATACGCCCGTTCCACAGACGTGAATCGAAACTCGGACAGCAACCTCTCGAGGCGCGGGAGCGTTCTTCGGAGACCGCGATAATGCCGGAGCCTCGCCAGCCACGGTACCGCAAGTCGCGGTTGGTCGGGATCGACTTCCCAGGGATGGATATAGAACATGCCGCAGTGATCATGTTTGGACTGCTCGGTGAACGCTCGGCCGGTGAGTGAGTACGGCAATTGGCGAAAGTATCCGCCCCCAGCCGCCGGGATTCGCAGGCCGACCAGCGTCGCAGTCGTCATCGGCAGTTCGAGAAGGGTCCCAGCCGGTCGCTCGATACGATTCGCATGCGGTTTCGCTCCCGGATACCCGTAGTCGCCCCGGTGGACTGGAAAGATGCTGGAATCGTACGTGTAACCGGCCTCGATGAGGACGTCGAACGCCCACTCGGTGCCCGGCACGATCGAGAAGCTGGGCGCGCGATGCCCGTACACGGGACGTCCCGTAACGTCCTCGAGGATCGCCCGGGAGTCTACGATCTCCGATCGGAACTCCGCGGCCGTGCAGCGGGTCACGCGTCGGTGCCACCAGCCGTGCGAGGCGATTTCGTGGCCCAGTTCGGCTATGCGCCGCACGAGCGACGGATGCCGGTCGGCAATCCAACCGAGTGTGAAGAATGTAGCCAGCGTATCATGGCGTGACAGCAAGTCGAGAAGGACGTCAGTACTCGCCTCCACCCGGGAGGGAAGCAGGCTCCAGTCATCGCGCGGCACGCTCGTCTCGAATGCGTTGACCTGAAAGTACTCCTCCAGGTCTACCGAGAAGATGTGGGTCACCTCATTCCTCCCGGCGGTCACCGGACTCCTCTCCGCGCTCACCGGCTGCGGGCGCCTCGCGCACCCGGTACGGACGTCGCCGACCGGCGTTGAAATGTACGATGATCTCGCCGATCAGACCGAGTGCGATCGCCTGCACACCGAGCGTGAAGATCAGCACGCCCAGGAGCAGGAGCGGCCGATCGGCCAGAGCCTGTCCCCCGAGACGTTGGATGAACATCACGAACAGGATTACCGTGCCGACGCCGCTGAGCACGCTGCCGATCAGGCCGAAGAACCGGAGCGGCTTGTAGGTGAACCGGGAGAGGAAGAACAGGCCGAACACGTCGATCGCGCGACGCAGGTAGACGCCCGGCGAATACACGCGAAGCGCCGTGTCTTTTGGGTGCTGTTCGGCATCGACTTCGACCACGGAATATCCCTCTCGCATCGCGAGTACCGGAAGGAAGCGGAAGAAATCGCCATACAGGGGTAGATCCCTCAGTACCTCGGGCCGCATCGCCCGCACGCCGGAGCCCACGTCACGCAAGCGGGAGTGCGCCAATCCGGTGACTGCGCTGTGCAACAGCCGGGTCTGAAGCCGGTTGAGCCAGGAATCCCGCCGGGGCCAGCGGCGGCAATTGGCGAGGTCCGCACCGTCTTCGACCGCCGCTACGATGTCGGGAATGGCCTGCGGGATGACCCGGTGATAGGCGGGCAGCACAACCAGCACGCGCCCGCGAGCATTTGCGGCAGCGATCTTCAACAGCGTGGACTCGCCGATCACGTGGCCCGCCTCGATGGCACGGATCGGCGCACCCTGTTCGACCAACTCCCGCAGCGAATCGATCGCGCCTCGAAACCAGGGCTCGATCGCGAAGACGAACTCGAAGCTCCGACCGGATTCGGCCAGCGCGGACGAATACTCCAGGTACAATTCCTTCGGGGGAGCCGGCCGTTCGCTCACCGCAATAATCACGGTTACGTCCGGGTCTACAGGGTTCCGTTGCGAGTTGGACACGATTAGTTCGGTTACGTGACCCTTGGTGCTTTGTTCACTCACGACCATTCCCTCACAGTGGCGACCACGCCGTCTGTGGCGAGCCCTTCGCCACAGATAACGACCTCGCCGATCAAGCCCAACAGCAGCAGGTAGAAGGCAAGCGTGAACCAGACGATTACTACACTTGGAAACACGAAGGCATACGCCATCTCTGCCCGGAAACCGCCCGGAACGGACACGAGGGTCAGCAGCGCGAATGAGATGCCGAGCGTACTGGCAACCAGAGCCGCCAGGCCGAACATTACGAGCGGTCGACTCCGGAATGAGCTGATCATCTTGATGGCGAGCAAGTCCGAAAGAACCTTCCAGATCCGCGACAGACCGTATTTGCTTTCCCCCGAAAGCCGGGCGTGGTGCTGAACCGGTATCTCAGCAACCCTGGCCCCGGCTGTCGCCACTGCCATCGCCGGGAT
>CBDUXS010000182.1:0-2905 GCA_965371255.1 uncultured bacterium | reverse complement strand
GGCGCCGGTGGCGGCACCCTGGCGGTCGACCTTTCGAAAGTGGCCAGCCGGTACGGAGACGCGCTGCCGGGTATCCTCGGCTCGCTTCCCTTCCCGGTCATGCAGGACATCTTCGCCGACAAGCCCCTGACCGAAACGGAAAAGTCCGATCTCGCCGCGTTCTTCACCCGCACCGACCGCCAGGCCGCGGCAGGCGTGTCGTTCCTCGCGTTCCCGCTCACCGGACTTGGCGGGGCGCTGTTCGTTCTGTTGCTGTTCGGATTCCTCGGAAGAAAACGCCTCATGGGCGTTCGAAAGAATTTGATCGGAGACAACCGATGAGTTGGATCAAAGACGTCACGGATCCGAAATTCCGGGTCTGGGAGGAGTTCTACCGCAATCGGTGGCAGTACGACAAGAAGGTCCGCAGCACGCACGGCGTGAATTGCACGGGCGGCTGCAGCTGGATGATCTATGTGAAGGACGGGATCGTGACCTGGGAAATGCAGGCCACGGACTATCCGAAGCTCGAAGACGGGCTCCCGCCTTACGAGCCCCGCGGCTGCCAGCGTGGAATCTCGTTTTCGTGGTATCTCTACAGCCCGATCCGCGTGAAATATCCTTACATCAGGGGTGTTCTGGCCGATCTGTGGCGAGAAGCCAAGCGCGTCCACGGCGACCCTGTCGCCGCCTGGACTTCGATCGTCGAGAACGAGGAGGCGAGGTCCAGCTTCCACCGGGCCCGCGGCAAGGGCGGATTCCGCCGCACTTCCTGGCACGAGGTCCTCGAAATCCAGGCCGCCGCCAACATCTACACGATCAAGAAGTATGGACCCGACCGTGTGATCGGGTTCTCTCCGATCCCCGCGATGTCGATGCTCAGCTACGCCGGAGGATCGCGCTTCCTGCAGCTGATGGGCGCGGTGAACCTGAGTTTCTACGACTGGTACAGTGACCTCCCGCCTGCATCGCCGGAGGTGTGGGGCGAGCAGACCGACGTGCAGGAGAGCGCGAGCTGGTACAAGGCGAAGTACCTCGTCGTGATGGGCGCCAACCTCAACATGACCCGCACGCCGGACGTGCATTTCGCCGCCGAGGCCCGGCATAACGGCACCAAGATGGTCGTGTTCTCGCCGGATCTCAGCCAGGTATCGCGCTATGCCGACTGGTGGGTACCGGTAAACGCCGGGCAGGACGGTGCGTTCTGGATGGCGGCCAACCACGTGATTCTCAAGGAATTCCACGCTGACAGGCAGGTGCCGTACTTCACGGACTACCTGAAGAATTACAGCGACGCGCCGTTCCTCGTGACGCTGCAGCAGACAGACGACGGCTGGCGAGCTTCCCGCCTGCTCCGGGCGAGCGACCTCGGACGATACGCCTCGGTCGAGAACCCCGACTTCAAGTTCCTCGTCATGGACGAGGGCAGCAGTGACGTGCGTCTACCGAGGGGAAGCGTCGGACATCGTTGGGAAAAGCCGGGTGGCCGGTGGAACCTGGAGATGAAAGACGACCTGGACGATTCGGAGATCGCTCCGACGCTGTCGTTTCTGGAGCAACACGATGAGGTCGTGCAGGTCGGGTTCTCCGACTTCGCGGAAGACGTGATCCGCGATCGCGGCGTCCCGGTCCGGTTCGTGGAGACGGAGCGTGGCAGGGTCGCCGTCACGACGAGCTTCGACCTGTTGATGTCGCAGTTTGGCGTCGGCCGCGGATTGGCCGGCGACTACCCGGTCGACTACGACGACGCCACCAGCCCGTACACACCGGCCTGGCAGGAAGGCTACACCGGCATCTCTCCGGACACCGTCATCCAGTTCGCCCGCGAGTTCGCGAACAACGGAGAAGCGACCGGGGGCAAGAACACGGTCATCATCGGCGCCGGCATCAATCACTGGTACCACAACAACCTGATCTATCGTGGACCGATCACCGGGCTGATGCTCACGGGATCCGTGGGCGTAGACGGAGGCGGGCTGTCGCATTACGTGGGCCAGGAAAAACTCGCCCCGGTATCCTCCTGGGCCTCGATCGCCTTCGCGACGGACTGGGAAAAGCCGCCCCGGCTGCAGAATGCGCCGTCGTTTCATTACGTACACACGGACCAGTGGCGCTACGAGGCCGGATTCCAGGAGTACCATCCCGTGCCCGACGCCGATCTGTCGAAGGGACATACGATCGATCAGCAGATTCGCGCGGTGCGCCTCGGCTGGCTGCCGTTCTATCCACAGTTCCCGCGCAACAGCCTCGATCTAGTAAAGGATGCCGAAGCAGCGGGAGCGAAGACCGATAAGGAGGTCGTCGACTGGGTGGCCGATCAGATCCGCACCCGCGAACTCCGCTTCTCGGTCGAAGATCCGGACGCTCCCGAGAACTGGCCGCGTGTCTGGTACATCTGGCGTGGCAACGCGTTGATGTCGAGCGCCAAGGGACACGAGTACTTCCTGCGCCACTACCTCGGAACGCACGACAACGCGATCGCGGATGAGAAGGCCGAAGGCGAGACGAGCGAAGTCGAATACGTGGATGAACCACCTCGCGGCAAATTCGATCTGGTCGTGGATCTCAATTTCCGCATGGACACGTCTGCCCTGTATTCGGACATCGTCCTCCCGGCAGCGACCTGGTACGAGAAGAACGACCTGAACACGACGGACCTGCACTCGTTCATCCACCCGCTGACCCAGGCCGTGCCTCCGTGCTGGGAGTCGCGGAGTGACTGGGACATCTTCAAGGCGCTGACTGAAGCGACCGCGAAGCTGGCGAAAACGCATCTGCCGGACCCGGTGCGCGACATCGTCGCGGTTCCCCTTCAGCACGACTGTCCGGACGAAATGGCCCAGCCATTTGTGAAGGACTGGCTGGCCGGCGAGTGCGAGTTCATCCCCGGCAAGACGGGACCCAAGTTGATGGTCGTGGAGCGCGA
>CBDUXS010000181.1:0-2922 GCA_965371255.1 uncultured bacterium | reverse complement strand
TCTCGCCACTTCGCGAGCGTACGTCGAGATCGACTCCCGACCCATGCTCCGGCCCCCGTGCCGTCGCGACCCGGTCACGGAATTCCGTGCACCGCCGCCGCCAGGCCGTCCACGACACCGGCCGCAAATCGACCCAGCCGCGGTTCGCCCATTCCAGGCTGAATTCCGTGTCACGTTCCGGCTCGAGGCTGACCCAAGGCCCGCGAAGCAACCCATCCCCGTCTGCCAGCAGGATGGGAATTCCGATCGATACGATGTCGGACCGCAATTTTGCGTCCTCTCTAAGTAACCGACTCGCGTGCTCGGAGATCCCGTCCGCGTCCAGAGCGCATGCCGCATCGAGGTCGGGCAACAGGCGGCGGAGAATCTCGCTCTCGAACAGCAGCTTGCTCAACCGAGGAGGACCGAGCATCTCGAAAGCGACCGAGCGCACGTCGTGCCGTTCTTCGAGCTTCTCCATGTGCGCGAGCGCGGCTTCCCGCATCGTGCCTCCGCGGTACGTCGGACCCATCGTCGCCGCATCCAGCGCACCCACGATGTCCCGACCCGTCGGACGCCCGGCCAGCTCCGAGATCACCGCGTCCGCGACCTCTTCGGGCGTGATGAGCTCCATCATTCCGAGCGCGGAAATCGTCTCGAATTCGGCCAGGCTGAACAGGCCGTTTTCTCCTGCGTCGAGGAACACAGACTCGATATTTTCTCCCATGTCGATCGACCGGACCTCAACCTCGTCGCCGAATGCCGAGCCTACCGGGAGTGGATCCATGCAGTCGACCCGCGGGATCGGACGGCCCGCGCGCAGCACTTCGCCGTAGCGGATCTTCTTCCAGGCCACCGCCGCCGTCGGCTTGACCTCCTTGACCACAGGACCTCCGGGCGTGCGTCCCATCAGGAACAGCAACGAGGAATGAGCCCCCGCCACACTGGCCTTCGAGAGCAGGGTCGCGGAAGGTCGCTCTTCGGAATGCGTGAACGGGATATTGAGGCCCATGCCCCCCGTGCCGGACGTGCCGATCTTCAAGTAGAACTGTGTCTCGGCGATGCGCATCGCATACATCAGCCCCTGCACGTGCCGGATCAACTGCGGCAGATAGAGCGTCGTAAGATGGGCCTCTACGTCGGCGATCGTGGGCCGTCCCCCTCCTCTGATCAGGTCGCGGATGTTCGCCGCCGACGTGAACAGATCCTGATACGCGATCGCCGTAGCGGTGTTGATGCAGTCGATGACGATCTCGGGACGATACCGATCGATCAGTTCGAACAGGAGTGAGCGTCGAAAGTCATCTTCACGGAGGTCACCGAACAGATCGTCGAGGATTTCTGCCCTGCCATCGTCCGTGCCGAGCATCTCGCGGCGCGAATCTTCCCGGCGTCCCGGTCGGAGAAACACGTCGCCCCATTCCGGAACGATCTCGACACCCTCGGCGTCCGGATGGCCGGACAACTCGTGCACGCCCTGATCCGCTTCGTCGCGGCGGAGCGCGGCAATTACGATGCGAGCCGGTCCGAGCGGCAGCAGGTCGCGGGCGATCGCCATGCCTATGAGCCCGGAGCCGCCCAGGAGGAGAATATTTTTTCCCTGTATGTCCATGCCCTATCTCTTGTTTCTGATCAGTCGACGCAGCGACCGGAGTTCGCCGGCCCCGAGCCTGCGCCACGTGCCCGGCTTCAGTCGACCCAGTTCGATCGGGCCGAACGCTACCCTCTTCAGCGCATCTACATGCACGTTGAGTGCACGCATCAGCCGCCGAACCTCCCTGTTGCGCCCCTCGCGCAGCACCAGTTCGACGACATTCTGTCCGGGCCGGCGGCCCTTCCGCAGTCTGACCCGTTCGACCCGGGCCATGCCGTCCTCGAGCCTGACTCCGGATTCGAGGGTTTCCACCAGTCCGGGTGGCAACGGGCCTCGAGTCGTGACCTCGTAGCGGCGCGGAACCCGGCGCGACGGATGCAACATCGCCTGCGCCACGTCCCCGTCGTTCGTGAACAGCAGCAGTCCCTCGCTCATTACATCGAGCCGGCCCACGTGGAAGAGCTCACGGTGTTCGGGACGCAAACTCTCGTACACAGTCGGACGACCCTGCGGGTCCGCACGCGTGCAGATTGTCCTCGGCAGTTTGTGCAGCGCGATCCACGTGCTGGGCGTCCGCTCCACCCGCTGACCGTCGACCTCGACGACGCTCCGTTCGGGATCCACTTGAACGCCCTGCTCCTGAACCACGACACCATCGACACGGACCCGGCCTTCACGGATGAGATCCTCGCTACCGCGACGCGAGGCTACGCCGGTGCTGGCGAGAAACTTGTTCAGCCGAACCGGGGAAGGCACCCGCTACAGGTCCTCGACCGCACCGTTCACCGGACCCTCGCCAGCCGTTCCGAGTTCCAACGACTCCTGTAGCTCTGACAACACCACCGGCAGATCCTCCGGTGGAGGAAGCTCCGACAGGGCCCCGAGGCCGAAGTGGTCGAGAAACCGGGTCGTCGTGCCGTACAACAGCGGTCGCCCCAAACCTTCGCCTCGCCCAACAACTTCGATCAATTCCCACTCGATCAGCGTCCGCAGTACCGAACTCGCACTTACGCCCCTTACCTCCTCCACCTCGATTCGACCAATTGGCTGGCGATACACGATGATAGCCAGCGTCTCGAGAGCGGCTGCCGACAGGTAGGGCGGGCGAGGAACCGAATCGAATCTCTCGAGGTAGGGAGCGAATTCCGGTCGCGTCAGAACCTGGAATCCATCGCCGAGTTCGTAGATCTGGAACGCCCGCTCATCGGCTTCGTAGACTTCGCGAAGCACCTGGATCGCATCATCTACGTCCCCTGTAGTCAGATCTTCGTCAGCCCTGGCGATTTCCGCGGGCGTCAGCGGTGTCTGACTCGCGAACAGTGTCGCTTCCACGATTTGCTCAGGCTTCA
>CBDUXS010000180.1:0-2931 GCA_965371255.1 uncultured bacterium | reverse complement strand
TGACGGCGACGATGGACAGTCCCGACCAGGGTGCGTACGGCATTGCGGCGAGTTCTGCCGTGTTCGCCGCCGACACCCTGACTGTGAAGTTCGCGGCCATCGGAGGCAGGTATGTGGCGAGCTTTTCCGAAGCCGGTACGCTCGCGGGTACCTGGAGCCAGAGTGGACAGGCTTTCCCGTTGAACCTCAGACGCAGCGACGGTGAGGCCGAAGACGACGGTGAGGCTGAAGGCGAGGGTGAGGCTGAAGGCGAGGGTGAAAGCGAATCGCCCTGATCGAATGCGCCTCGTCTCCCTGTGTCCGAGCCTGACGGAACTGTTGTTCGACCTGGGACTTGGGTGCTCTATCGTCGGTCGAACAAAATTCTGCGTTCATCCGGAGGGCGCGGTCGACGCCGTCGAGAAAGTCGGCGGGACGAAGGACCCACGGCTCGGCCGGATCATCGAATTGCAGCCCGATCTCGTGTTGATCAACCAAGAAGAGAACCGACGCGAGGACGCGGAGGCGCTGGCCGAGGCCGGAATTCCGTGCCATATCAGCCTTCCGCGCGACGCGGCCGAGACGGCCGACATGGTACGGTCGATCGGAGCCGCCGTCCGGCGGGTGTCCGAGGCGGATGAGATCGCCAGGGACATCGATCGCCGGGCAGCGCGTGTGCGCCGGGACGCGGAGGACGGGCCGGCCGTTTCATTCGCCTACCTGATCTGGCGTGATCCGCTGATGACGGTGAACGCCGACACGTTCGTCAGCTCGCTGCTCACGCTGCCGGGCGGCCGCAACGTGTTTGCCGACGAGCCCGACAGGTATCCGGAGATCGACGCCTTACGGCTGGGGGCCGCCGATCCCGATCTGGTGCTGCTGTCGTCGGAGCCGTTTCCATTCCGGGAGCGGCACGCGGAGGAACTGGCTCGCGAGACACGCCTGCCGGTCGATCGATTTCAGTTCGTGGACGGAGAATTTCTAAGCTGGCACGGGAGCCGGACGCCGGCGGGCATCGATTACGCGGAAACTCTGATTTGCGGTGCGCGGCCGGTGTCAGGGCGATAAGCGACGGAGGTTCCAGGCTTCATCTTCACGGACGTACTCCAGCCGATCGTGCAGACGATCCGACCGGCCCTGCCAGAATTCGATGCGCTCGGCGCGCAATCGATACCCTCCCCAGAACGGCGGCAACGGCACTTCCCGGCCGTCGAACTCGTCCCGGCGCGCTTCCATCGCGGCCACCAGAGACTCTCGATCCTCGATTTCCGCAGACTGGACGGATGCCCAGGCGCCCAGCTGGCTGCCCCTCGCCCGTGTGCGGAAGTACGCCTCTGACTCGGAAATCGACGTGCGAGTGACACGCCCGTCGATTCGGATCTGCCTGTGCAGTACCGGCCAGTGAAACGTCAGCGCCGCCTGCGGGTTCGCCTCCAGGTCCTGCGCCTTCCGGCTCTCATAATTCGTGAAGAATACGAACCCGTCATTGCCGAACGACTTCATCAATACGAGCCGGGAAGACGGTCTTCCGTCCGGGGTCGCGGTGGCAAGGTTCATCGCTTCGGGCAGAAGGAGTCCCGACCGGGAGGCATCCTCGAACCAGCGTCCGAACAGCGCCATGGGATCCGGGCCGGCAGACGCCTCGGAGAGGCCTCCGATGACGCCCTTCCGAATGATGAACAACGCCCGTAATGTGGAGCGAATCAGCATCTCATCTGGCCCTCCGGAGCAGAGCCCCGCGGAAGTTTCGCCTGTGAAGTCGGGTGATTCAGTATATTCATCGGAAGACGCGGTTGCGCCACTTCGGGCGTACCGGCGTTCCAACGAGGAGAAACCATATGCAATTCAGCCTTCGTATGATCCCGCTTTGCCTGTTTCTGACGCTCGCGGCGGGGTGTGGCGACCGCAGCGAGTCCGACGCCGAGTCCGATTCCGGTGACCTGGTAGAGTCGGCTGCCGGAACTCAAACTACTGGCGACGGGATCGTCGTGTCCGGCTTTTCCGGACCCGAATCCGTGGTCCACGATACACGGGCCGATGTCTATCTCGTGTCGAACATCAATGGACAGGCACTGGCCGAGGACGACAACGGGTTCATCTCGCGGATCGCTCCGGACGGCAGCGTCCTGGAATTGAAATGGATCGATGGCGCCTCGGACGATGTGATCCTCAACGCTCCGAAAGGTCTCGGGTTGCATGGGGACAGGCTGATCGTGGCGGACATCGACGTCGTGAGGCTGTTCGACAGGGATTCCGGCGCCCCGATCGGCGAGTGGGCAGTGGACGGAGCCACCTTCCTCAACGATGTCGCCGTCGCACCGGACGGCACGGTGTATGTGAGCGATTCCGGCGTGCGGTTCGGTGATTCGGGCCCGGAGGACACGGGATCAGCTGCGATTCACGTGTTCGATTCCGATGGGTCGCACCACATGCTCGATGCGGGAGACGTGAGCCGGATCAACGGGATCGCGGAGCGTGACGGACGCGTGTACGGCGTAGGATCGTTTGGTTCCGGGGCCATATTCTCCGTGATGGGGAAGACGCGCACGGAACTACCCCCGCTGCCCGGCATGGATCTCGACGGCGTGATCGTGATGGATGACGACAACCTGCTGATTTCCGCCTGGGACACCGAGACCGTTTACTTGCTTCGTCCCAACGGCTCGGCATCGGCCGTGGCGAAAAATGTCGAGTCGCCGGCCGATATCGGGATCGATCGAGCACGTAATCGACTGCTGATCCCGGGCCTGAGGACCGATCAGGTGTTGCTGGCGCCGCTGCCCGAGTGACGCCCGGCTGAGGCCCGGCTGAAGTCCAGCTTAGGCCCGGCTGACTCAGCGGAAGCGCGCAGGATCCAATCCCGACAGCGGCAGTTCGGATCGGCCGGTGCGGATCAACTCGGCGAGCGCCTCACCGGTCGCGGGGCCGAACGTGAGGCCCAGCATGGCGTGC
>CBDUXS010000179.1:0-2935 GCA_965371255.1 uncultured bacterium | reverse complement strand
TCGCCGCTGAATCCGCTGGGCATCAAGGGGGTCGGAGAGGCCGGAGCGATTCCCGTCGCGGCCCTGTTTGCACAGGCGCTCGAGGACGCCCTGGCCAGTGACGTAGGCGAGATCCTCGAAATGCCGTTGAGCCCCAACCGACTGTTCGAACTGCTCCAGGGAGACTGACGATGCTCATCGAATCCGAGTTTCAATTCAACGCCAGCCGGGAGAATGTGTACGAGGGATTGCAGGATCCGGAGATCCTCGCGAAGGCCCTGCCCGGCACCGAGCGACTCGAGCTGCTCGATGATGGGCGGTATGAAGGGGAAATGGTCGTGAGCGTCGGACCTGTCACGGCGGCACGGTTCCAGGTGTCTGTCGAGCTCGTCGACCTGGTGGAACCCGAGAGTTTCACGATGATCGTCGGCGGAAAGGGTAAGGTCGGTTTCGTCGAAGGAAGGGCGAATATCCGACTCGAAGATCAGGGCGAGCAATGCCGGATGATTTATCGGGCGGAACTCGGGGTCGGCGGCCGCGTGGCATCGGTCGGCCAGCGATTGCTGGACTCGGTGGGTAAGGCGATGAGCCAGCGCGGTCTCAAGGCGGTCGACAAGATGCTGCAATGAAGCCGGCACCGTTCGAGTACCTCCGGCCGGCATCGGTCACGGAAGCCATCGACGCGCTGAGCGAAGGTGGCTATGGCGCGAAGTTGCTCGCGGGCGGTCAGAGTCTGATTCCCGCAATGAATTTCCGTCTCGCCCAACCTGAGTTACTCGTGGACCTGGGCGCCCTGGACGAGCTGCGTGGCATACGGGAGTGTGAGCACGGGGGGCTGATGATCGGCGCGATGACCACACACCGTGAGGTCGAGCGCAGCACGCTCGTAGCGAAGCATGCGCCCCTCCTGGCCGAGGTCATGCCATGGATCGCCCATGCGCAGATTCGCAATCGAGGCACGCTGGGTGGAAGCCTCGCACACGCAGATCCGGCCGCCGAACTGCCCTCCATCATGCAGGTGCTCGGTGCCGTGCTGCACGTCCAGGGGCCGGATGGCGAGCGGACGATTCCGGTGGACGAGTTCTACCTGGGTCTCTTCACGACGGCTCTCGAGCCGGAAGAATTGCTTACGGCGATCGAGATTCCGCCGGTTGCCGCCGGTTCCCGTTGTGCGTTTGAGGAAGTCGCCCGGCGTCACGGCGACTTCGCCCTGGTGGGCGTCGCCGTCGTGGTAGAGCCAGACGAAGAAGGCGTGATCGCGAGCGCCAGAATCAGCCTGTTGAGCGTCGGTGACGGACCTGTGCTGGCGGAGCGGGCGATGGCCGGACTCGTCGGCCAGCCTCTGTCGGACGAGGCGATTCGCGAAGCGGCCCGGGCCGCGGCCGAGGATCTTGATCCGCCGGGCGACATCCATGCGTCTCCCGCATTCCGCCGCCACCTGGCCGAGGTGCTCACGGCACGTGCCCTCAAGCGGGTATGCGGGTGAGCAAGCCGGTCGGCTGCCGGCTGATCAACGACGACCTCGCGCCGACGCCCCGGTCCCAGCGAACCTGGAACACCTGGCACGTCGCGTCACTGTGGGTCGGCATGAGCGTCTGCATTCCGACATATATGTTGTCGGCGAGCATGATCCAGGCTGGAATGAGCTGGCGGCAGAGTCTGCTCACGATCTTCGTCGGGAACGCGCTTGTCCTGCTGCCCCTCATGGCCAATGCGCATGCCGGTACGCGATACGGCATCCCCTTCCCGGTCTATGCGCGGGCATCATTCGGACTGCGGGGAGCACACATCCCGTCGCTCGCCCGGGCCATCGTCGCATGCGGCTGGTTCGGAATTCAGACGTGGATCGGCGGCCTGGCGATCAACGCGCTGCTCGGCGTGCTGTGGCCGGCGTGGTCGTCCCTGGGCGGCGACTGGGCATTCATGGGATACTCCCTGCCGCATTATGTCGGCTTCCTGCTGTTCTGGCTGCTCAATGTGTACTTCGTCTGGGCCGGCACGGAGAGCATCAAGCGGTTGGAGACGCTGGCCGCCCCGTTCCTGATCCTCATGGGACTCGCTCTGCTCGGCTGGGCGATGAATCGCGTTGGGGGATTGGGGACGATCCTCGCCCAGTCTGACGAGCTGGTCGCCGCTCGGCCTCCGATGTCGACGAGCGCCTTCCTGCTCACCCTTTTCCTCCCGTGGCTCACCGCGATGGTCGGATTCTGGGCCACGTTGTCGCTCAACATTCCGGATTTCACGCGGTACGCCGGAACTCAACGGGACCAGATGACGGGACAGGCGATCGGACTTCTCGTGACAATGCCGCTGTTCTCGTTCATCGGGCTCGCCGTCACCAGCGCGACGGTACTCCTGTACGGCGAGGCGATCTGGAATCCGGTCGACTTGCTGGCCCGGCTGGCGGCGGAGCAGAACAGTGCGCTGCTCGCGATCGTCTCAATGGGCGCCATCGTCATTGCGACGCTCAGCACCAATATCGCGGCCAACGTCGTGAGCCCCGCCAACAGCTTTTCGAACCTGGCGCCGACGCGGATCGGCTTCCGCGCGGGTGGTTTGATCGCAGCCCTGATCGGCATCCTCATCGTGCCGTGGAAGCTCCTCGACCTGTACCAGGGGTGGCTGATCACGTATTCCGGGCTGCTCGGAGCGGTCGGCGGTGTCATCCTGTGCGATTACCTGCTCGTGCGGCGGACACGGCTGGACGTGGACGCCCTGTACACCGAGGGGTCTGAGTACGCATACGGCGGTTCCGGAATCAACCCTGCCGCCGTCTGGGCGACGCTGGCCGGGATCGCGATCGCCGTTTTAGGACTCGTCGTGCCTTCGCTCAGATTCCTGTTTGAGGGCTCCTGGTTCAGCGCCACATTCGTCGCGGTGGCCGTGTATTGGCTGCTCATGCGCAAGCGGGCGTTGCGAGACAGCGGATGATCGGCGGCGACGGGCCGGCGATCGC
>CBDUXS010000178.1:0-2936 GCA_965371255.1 uncultured bacterium | reverse complement strand
CAGAACACGTACGAGGAATGGCTCGATAGTCGATACGCGACGGAGGGCGTCTCCTGCCAGACCTGCCACATGCCGGACCGCCGGCACCTGTGGCGCGGGATTCATGATCCTGACATGGTCCGGTCGGGCGTGACCATCGAATGGATGCGGAGTAACGAGACCGGCAGTGGTCGCGTGGGCCTGCGAGTCACGAACTCCGGTACCGGACATCGATTCCCGACCTACGTCACGCCGGCGGTCGACGTGTCGCTCGAGCTTCTCGACGCCAATCGCAACCCGATTCCCGGCGCCTCCCGGTCGGCCGAGATCGGCCGCGCGGTAGCGCTCCAGGGCGGTACCTGGGTCGAGACGCGAGACACGCGACTCCCACCGGACAGCGCGATGACGCTTACCTATCCGGCACCGCCCGCAGCGAAATTCGTTCGCGGCTCGGTGCGCGTCCGCCCCGACGCGTTCTACCGTAACGTGTTTGCGGGCATGCTTGGAAGAACGATGACGGACACCGCCCGCGTACTCATCAACGACGCGCACGAGGGCTCGATCGCCAGTCCGTACCTGATCTTCGACGACACGGTGGCGATCGTCCGCTAGGGAACGACGCGCTCCATCAGGTTCCTGAACCGCTGCGCCCGGACCCGCGACCGCTCGGACAGATCTACCGCCTCACGCAGGTCGTGGGAGTAGCCCAGCGTGAGGTAGGCGAGGTAATACTGCGCGGGAATGCTCGCGCGCGTGGATGGCTCGGTCCAGATCTCGTCCTCCAGCAGGTAGTCCACCTGAAACACGTCCCACAGCAGCGCCTGTGTGCGTTCCCTGTCGATCCATGCGATCTGGGCGCCCAGGTCCAGTTCCACGATATTGTCCGTCGACTCGATCGGACCGTTGATCAGCTTGTAGGCCAGGCCGTGGCGCAGAAGCTGCGGCTGGAGGTCCCACGACTCGTATACCGGCGGAGCGGTCGCAGCAAAATAGATCGGCCGATCCCCCAGGGACTCCGATACGATGCGGTAGACGAGAAAGTCGGGGTGGTACAGATAGCGCGCAGTCCCGAGTTCGACCGACAGGCGGTCTGAAAACCGCACGGGCTGGCCGGCCGGAAACTGACGGATCAATGGCAAACGGTCGATTTCGTCGTTCGTGTACGAGTGAATGGATCGTGTCGGAGGCGTATCTCCCATTCCGGCGTAGATGTCGGGCGCCGCTTCCTTGTCGAATGGACGCTGGCACAGGACGACTGTGGGATCCGCCAGCGGATCCTCGCCCGCCTCACACGGCCGCGTCATGTCCCGGAGCTGCTTGGGATACCACTTCGTGCCGAGGTACGAATGGACGATCACGGTAACGTCGCGCCGGATACCCTCCACCTCCTGCAGATACCAGAGTGGAAACGTGTCGTTGTCGCCGTTGGTGAACAGGATTCCGTATGGTTCGACGGATTGCAGCATGTTGTACGCCCAGTCACGTGCGGCGTAGTCACCCCGTCGGTTTGCCAGCGGAAAATTGAATATCAACGGCAGCAACGCGATGCCGAGGATCGGCGAAGCACTCCGCAGACCGTCCAGCAGCGGGAGGTCGCGCGCCGCTGCCAGGCGCCGGCCTATCCCCTCCCATGCTGATACGAGCCCCATCCCGGCGTACAGACCCCACAAATTGAAGCTCACGATGAAGAAGTAGTCGCGCTCCCTGACTTCGCGTGCCTGCTCCACGACGTCGGTCTTCAGCGAGTACCCGTACCTGAAATTCAGATAGTAGATCAACAGGATCGTGACCGTTGCAAGCAGTGTGGCGAAGTACCAGAAGCTGTCCGGATCCCCCTTCCAGTGGCGCCACAGGCCCACCAGGCCCAGACCTATGAAACCCAGAGTCACGAACATGCGAATGCCCGGCGGCAGTGTGCGCGCCCACTGCCAGTCGAAATACTGGAAGTAGTTGGCGACCTGGGCGCCAAACGGCGCCTGACGCTCACTGAGCGGCGGTTTCTGGTACTGGTCGCGCGCGAGAGATGCGGCCAGCGCCGGACACTGCACGACAAATCTCCCGCCCTTCAGGGCCGAGAGATCAGGCGTGATCGCGGAGATGATGGAAGAACATTGCGGGTCGGCCTCGTCGATGATCGGATTCTGGCCGGAGCGGATCGGCACGAACAGCAACTGCACCGAGAACCCGAGTACGCCCGCGACAACGGCGGCGCTCAGCAGGCGCCAGCGCAGCAGCGTCCGGATGTTATGAACGAGGAGAAGGACGCCGAGGGCGAGAACCGGAATCACGGACATCTGATGATTCGTGGCCCCGAGCCCCAGCAGGAAGCAGACGAGCAGAAAGATCCGATCTCCACGCCACGTGTCGCTGTGGTCCTCCCAGACCATCGCCAGATATGTGATCATCGCGACGAACAGCAGCGAGACCGTGTAGACCTTCTCGTTCAAGTTCGACTGCGCCCATACAGTGTATGCCGTTCCGCCAAGCAGCACCGCGATGAAGCCTGCGGCGATTGCGACCGCCCGGCTCTCCGTCAAGTGCGACCATACACGCACCACGGCCAGGAACCAGAAGGTAGCCGCCCCGGCCGATGCCGTGGCTGCCAGCAGATTGATGCGTGCGGCGACTTCGATTCCCGTCCAGGCCGTTAGGACGAGCCAGGCCCGGCCGACGATCACGAACAGCGGGTTCCCCGGTGGATGCGGCAAACCGAGAATCTGCGCCGTGGCGATGTACTCGGAGGTATCCCACCAGCCGGTGGTCGGGCCCAACGTGAGCACGTAGAGCAGCCACATGGCGGATCCGGCGACCAGTGACCAGCCCCACACCGGGAGCGCACCTACGCGCTGTCGCTCGATCCCTCTCATCTGCTCCGCCGTTGCTCCGCGTTCACGTTTCCGTCAAAGGCCGCGGAACGTAACAAGCAACAGGGCTCAGGGCCAAGCGCGCGCCGAGAT
>CBDUXS010000177.1:0-2941 GCA_965371255.1 uncultured bacterium | reverse complement strand
CTGGCCGTCGACGCCTGGTCGATCGGATTGATCCTCAAGGCTCGGCCGGGAACGCGAGAAGCCGTCCTGTGGTGCGGAATCGTCCTCCTGGTTCCCGTGTTCGGCTGTATATTCTGGTACGCCCTCGGACCCAAGCCGACACGAACCTGACCGGACCGTCAGGATCGGTCTAACAGGCCTGCGATCAGGTCCGCGCCGGCCCGGGCCGCACCTGATCTGTCGGTAACGTAGGCCCGGGCGGCCGCTCCCATCGACGCGCGACGATCGTCATTGCGCAGCGAATCCAGCGTGGCCGCGGCGTTCGATGGATCGACTTCCAGCGCTCCTCCCGCCGCCACCAGTTCGTGGGCCTCCCATCGATCGTGATGTGAACCGAACAGCACGGGCAGACCGGCCGCAGCCGGCTCGACCACCGAATGCAGACCCGTGCCGTCGATGCCGCCACCGACGTAGGCGACGTCGGCTTCGGCGTAGAGTTCGGCTAGAAAGCCCACGGCATCCACGATCAGCGGGGTTGGAGGCCGGGTCCCCGTCGCCTCGGGCGCCAAACGGGTCCACATTCGCGCCGGGGCCCCGTATCGGCGCTCCACGTCTGCCGCGAGTCGCGCAATCGCCTCGGACGTCGGCTCGTGTGGTACCAGAACGAGCTCGACTTCCGGTACTCGGGCCACGGCCTCGAGGAGGAACGCTTCGTCGGTCGGCCACGTCGAGCCGGCAAGCAGTCGAAGTGTGCCGGGATCGCGTTCGGGAAGCCGCCGAGGCCGAGTCTCGACCTGGCCCACCCGGTACAATGCTTGATCGAACGACGCGTCACCCGTGACGTCGATCGAAGCAGCCGACACTCCGAGCCGGGCGAGCTTTTCGCATTCTCCCGCCGAGACGGCTCCGACCGCCTGCAGGCGCCCGTAGGATCCGCGCAGCAACTGCCGGCCAGGAAACCTCAGCCGCCCGCTTCCGGGCCGGACCGTCGCGTTGATCATTCCAACGGGAATGCCGCGCCGTACGGCCTGGTTCGTCAGCGTCGGCCATACATCCAGCTTGGCAAACACGAGGGCGTCCGGGCGCAGGGCATCGAGTACCGCACCCACGTGATCCGCGCGATCGAAAGGCACGAACCAGTGGGTGTCGGGTCGAATCTCGTCGGCAACTCCGGCCCCGGAAGGCGAAGAGTAGGTCACGACCAGCTGGAGGTGCGGGATCATGCGACGCAGTTCGCCGATCACGGGGATGGAACCGGCAAGTTCACCGGCAGACGCACCGTGCAGAACCAGGAGCGGAGGCAGGTCGGGTCCGGTGCGGGAGCCGCGGGCCCATGCGCGGAATCTGGCCACGGACTCGCGGCGGCCGGCAATCGTCCGCGCGAGCTTAGGCGAGAACAGGCGCGCAACCGCCAGGAGCGGCCCGATGGTCCGCCACGCGATACTGTAGAGTAGTTCCGTCGGATTCAACGCCCCCCCGATGGCCCACGAAAATGCGCTGCACCGAAAGGTCGTGGTCGGTGTTCCGCTTGTCCACCGGCCCCGCGTATTGCCCGCGTATTTGATGAACGGTGGATCCACGAGTGGCATGTACAGGTATGATATGTATGCGACGCCAGCGAATGTTGACCCTGTTGACGGCCACATCGACCATGTTGTTTCTGTCGTGCTCCCCAACGTACGTGGTGCGCGCCGGCTGGGAGGAAGCTCGGATCCTGGCGGAACGCAGGGATATTCAGGACGTGCTGGAGGATCCGGCGACCGAACCGGAGATCAGGCGCAAACTCAGCCTCGTTCGCGAGGTGAGAGTATTCGCTGAACGGCGCCTGGGTCTCGATGCGGGACGGACCTTCAGGAGTTTTACGGCCACGACCCGGGACACTCTGGTCATGGTCGTGTCGGCAGCACCGGAATTCGAGCTTCGCTGGAAGACCTGGTGGTTCCCGATCGTCGGCCGGCTGCCGTACAAGGGATTCTTCAATTTCGACGATGCGCGACGTGAAGCCGATCGCCTGAAGTCGCAGGGATACGACACCTACGTGAGACCCAGCGCCGCGTTCAGCACGCTCGGCTGGTTTCCCGATCCGGTGCTCACGCCCGCCCTGCGCGGCGACGATCTGTCGGTCGCGGAGACGGTCATCCACGAAATCACACATACGACCTTCTTCGCGCGCGGTCAGGCCCAATTCAACGAGAGCTTCGCCAACTTCGTCGGACACCGCGGTACGATTGAGTTCTACTGCGAGGCGCACGGTGACCCGGAACCCTGCCGCCAGGCACAGGACCGTTGGGCGGACGCCCGTTTGTTCGCGCAATTCTTTCAATCGGTGAGGGTGCCTCTGGAGAGCCTCTACGCTTCCGATCTTTCTGAACGCGAGATGCGAAGGATCAAGCAGAAAATCATCGAGGAATCCGTCGCGAGGTTCGACATCCGCATTGTGCCTGAACTGCGATCAGGCAGATATCAGGGTCTCGACGCCACGACAATCGACAACGCGTGGCTGCTGTCGCGGTTGTTGTACTACGAGCGACTCGACGACTTCGAGAGGCTCCATACCCGGTTCGGCGACCTGAGGCGCACCGTCGAGGCGCTCACCAGCGAGGCCGGCTCCGACCCCTGGGCGGCGCTGGACAGACTCCTGGCGGAGGACACGGATCCGGCACGGGAGGGTGCGCCGGCCGCACTCGGCGAGTAGGTTCGACCCCGCAATTTGGCTCCCTCCACCCGCACCGAGCGCGCTGGTCATGTATCAGAAAATCCTCATCGGCATCGACTTTTCGGATACGTCGGTGGATACCGTACGCTGGGCCGTATCCCGGTTTCCGGCGGCGGCCATCGTACTGTTCCACTCGATCGAGAAATTCTCCGTTCCCGGATACCTGCGCCGGGAGCTGGGTGACGAGCTTGACGTCCGGCTGGACAAGGAGCTGGACGTGCAGGCGAACCTCGAGGCCCTCGCAGA
>CBDUXS010000176.1:0-2955 GCA_965371255.1 uncultured bacterium | reverse complement strand
GGTCTCGGCGTCATTTGCTACGCGCTCGATGAGAATCGACCGGATCCGCTCGCTCGGCCGCGGGTTGTCGTTGCGCAGGCGCACGAGTCCGTCGTCGCCAATGTCTCCGTGGTAGATTTTCGGGACTCGCAACTGAATGCCGAATCGCTCGGACAGTGCCCTCGAGAACAGCGTGTCCTCGCCGCTGACGAACATCCGTGTCAGCGCGAAATTCCGGTAATTGTTGTCGATCAGCGCGGCGATGCCCGGCAGGGCGGCGCGCCATGATTCGGCCTCGCGCCCGTCCTCGAGCATGATCGCCGTGGCGATCTGGCCTCGCGCCCACACATCCCTGGCCTGCACGACCGCTCCTGCAGCGGGTGTCGAGTGCGCCTTTACGGCGATCGCCTCGATCAGCGGATTTCCCGGAGTGCCGAACACGAGCACCTGCTTCCACATCAACAACTCGTCCAGCTCGGATCCGCCCTGAGGCACGAAAGTAACGTTGAACGTGTTCTCCTCGCGGGTCGTGAACACGGTGCGTTCGAGCTGCGCGTACGTTTCCGTCTCGAGCTCCTGCCACAGCGTCTCGTCGCCGACGAGGATCAGCGAGTTAGCCTCGCCGAAGGCAGGGGGCTTGTCACAGGCGGTGATCAGCAGGAGCGCCATGGGCAGTACGCGCACCGCCGTTCGGGCGGCCTGCAGGGCGCGGGTCGGATTGTGTGATCGCGATGCCGTCATGAGCGCAACCTAGGTCGGCCCGGAGCGCATGTCCAACTCCGAACCCGGGGACTGGTGCGGCTCGATTATTGGCATTTTTCGGCGCTCCCGACCACCGAAAGACCGCTGAAAATCAACCTATTCGATGGTCGGGGGTTGACGCTGCCGCCGCGGGCGGCACCTTCGGCGGGCGCCGGGGGCGAGCCCCGTCCGCGCGGCACACGAACCGGTGGAGTTTCCCCTGCAGCCCGAGCACATTCGTAACATCGCGATTATCGCGCATGTCGATCACGGCAAGACAACACTCGTCGACCAGATGCTTCGCCAGACCGGGACGTTCCGGCCCGGTCAGAAGGTCGAGGACCGCGTGATGGACTCGAATCCTCTCGAGCGTGAGCGGGGGATCACGATCTTCGCCAAGAACGCGGCGATCAGGTGGACGACGCCGGCCGGCGAGACCATCAAGATCAATATCGTCGACACGCCGGGTCACGCCGACTTCGGCGGCGAGGTCGAGCGCATCCTGAGAATGGTGGACGGCGTCCTGTTGCTCGTGGATGCGTTCGAGGGGCCGATGCCCCAGACCCGCTTCGTGACTCGAAAGGCGCTGTCCCTGGGCCTTCAGCCGATCATCATCATCAACAAAGTGGACCGACCAGACTGCGAACCGCTGCGCGTCCATGACGACGTGCTGGAATTGCTGCTGGAACTCGAGGCGGACGACCATCAGCTGGATGCGCCGTTCCTGTACGCCTCGGCTCGCGAGGGCTGGGCGGGCCGCGAGCCGGACGACCGGCCGGGCGATCTGTCCGTGTTGTTCGAGACGGTGGTCGAGACCGTTCCGGCTCCGACGGGAGATCCGGACGCCCCGTTCCAGCTGCTCGTCTCCACGCTCGACTACTCTCCTTACCTCGGCCAGCTGGGCATAGGCCGCGTGGAGCGCGGGCGCCTGAACACCGGCGACCTCATTGCCGTATGGCCGCTCGATCGGGACGATCCCATGCCGCCCGCGAAGACGTCGAAACTGTTCGCCTTCGAGGCGCTCGGCCGAACGGAAATTGATCAGGCGGCGGCTGGTGAGATCATCGCGATCGCAGGCATCGAAGGCGTAGAAATCGGGGCTACCCTATGCGATCCATCTGCACCGGATCGACTCCCGGGCATTGCCGTCGAGCCGCCTACACTGTCGATCGAGTTCCAGCCCAACACATCGCCGTTCTCGGGTCGTGCCGGCCAGTTCGTCACGTCGCGGCAAATCCGTGATCGGCTCTACCGGGAGACTCTGTCCAACGTCGCATTGCGCGTGGAGGACACGAGCGATCCGAACCGCATCCGCGTATCGGGCCGGGGCGAGCTTCACCTGACCATCCTCATGGAGACGATGCGCCGGGAAGGCTACGAGTTCGCCGTCGGCCGCCCCCGCGTGATCACGCGCGAAACGGAGGACGGCACCGTCGAAGAGCCTTTTGAGGAAGTCGTCACCGACGTGCCCGAAGCGATGACCGGCGTGGTCATCCAGCATCTCGGTGAACGCCGCGGAGAGATGCTGGACATGCACAGGGCCGAAGGAGGGCTCACGCGGCTGCGCTTCCTCGTCCCGTCGCGGGCGCTCACCGGCTACCGCAACGAGTTCCTCACCGATACACGCGGAGAGGGCACACTTCACCGGCAGTTTTCTCACTATGCGCTTTGGGCCGGTCCGATCGAGGGGCGGAAGTCGGGTGCCATGGTGTCGATGGCCGAAGGCGCCGCAACCGGATTCTCGTTGTTCAATCTCCAGGAACGGGGCCGACTGTTCATATCACCCGGCGAGGCGGTATACGACGGGATGATCGTGGGCGAGAATGCCAGGGAAAGCGATCTCGAGGTCAACGTCACGAAGGGAAAGAAGCTCACGAACATCAGAGCGGCCGGGTCGGATGACGCGATCCTGCTCGAGCCCCCGCGTGAGATCACCCTGGAGTTTGCGCTGGAGTTCATTGCCGAGGACGAACTCGTCGAAGTTACGCCCGACGCGATTCGTTTCAGGAAGCGCGCTCTCAAGGCGCACGAACGCAAGCGGGATCGCCGTGCGATCGGTACGGCCGGGAAGCGTAACGGCGGGGGTGCTTGACACAGGCGCCGCGGGCAGATAAAAAAGCCCGGGAGCTGGAATCGCATGCCGCGACAAAGGAGCAGGTGATGTTGTTTGCGACAGACGTGGTCGGTACCGAAGAGGATGTGTTCCTGGACGACGTCGTCATCCCCCGGGCTGAC
>CBDUXS010000175.1:0-2962 GCA_965371255.1 uncultured bacterium | reverse complement strand
GGAATCCCGAGCGCCCGGGAAGCGTGTCGATCCCGATGGTCGCCCACCCGGACGGTTGCCGGTCCCGGTCCACGAAGTAGTAGGCCACGCCGGGCGGAAGCGTCGCCGCCCCGAGAGCGAGGCGCTCGGCCTCCGGGCGGAACAGCTCGCGCCGGGTATTCCAGCCGATCACTCCGACCCAGACCACCAGTATTATCCAGGCCATGGTCCTCCTCATTCCACGCGCTCCTGACGGCGAGCCAGGCGAAGTGCGTCCGGCGAGTCCACATCGATCGGGGCACTCCCGTCTACCGCGATTTCTACCGCCGCGAACCCTGCGCGACGCAGAGTTTCCCAGATCGGCACATCGTCGGACAACTGCTCGGCTCGACTTCGCGCGGGTGGACCCAGCAGGACCGGATGCCCGGATCGATCCGCATACCGGATCCGGGCCATGTCGGCCGCATCCTCGTCCCAGCCGGCTGCGAGCCGTCGAATGTCGGCGGCCCTGATGCCCGGCTCGTCGCCGAGCAGCACGATCACCGCACCGGCCGGCATGGCTGACAATCCGGCCGCCAGGGATTCGGCCCTGCCGGCTTCGGGTCGGGGAACCTGCACCGTGGTGACGACATGTTCCGAACCGATATCCGGTGTGTTGCCCGACACCGCGACAAACAGCGGATCGAGTCCCGCCTTCCCCGCGCACTCGATGACGGCTCCGAGCACGGTCGTGCCCGACCACGCTCGCGCGAGCTTCGAACGACCGGGCATGCGCCGCGAGGCGCCGGCCGCGAGGATGAGCCCCGCGAAGCGCCCTTCGGTTCCGACCCCGCCCGTCACGCGCCGCGCCAGACGCCGATGACCTCCGCAAGGATCGATACCGCGATTTCCTCCGGCCGGTCGGCACCGATGTCCAACCCGATCGGCGCCCGGATACCGGCCGCGGTGACCTCTGCGATGCCTTCGTCCAACAGTGACGCGATGCGCGCCTCCCGCGTACGCCGACCACCGAGCAGACCCACGTAACAGCAGTCCGCGACCAGCGCCCGGGTCAGGGCCTGCACGTCGATCCTGTCGTCGTGCGCGACGACCGCCACGGCACAGGATGTATCGGGACGGATGCGATCGAACGCTTCGTCGGGCCACAGCCGAAGCACCTCGATGTCGAGGGATTCGAGGCTGGCGCCATATGCCTGACGGGGCTCCACGACGCACACCGGAATGTCCGCCGACCGTGCCAGACGAGCCAGCGCTGCGCCGACGGGCGTGCCGCCTATCACGATCAACCGGCGGGGGGGAAGGAAGGCCTCCACCAGAATCGCCCGTGAACCCGCGTCCCGCTGCACGCGCACTCCACCTGTCGGCAGCAACGCGAGTCCCGTCTCGAGAGCTCCGGATGGCAACGGGTCGGCTGCGTCGGACGTGAGAATTTCGCCCGAAGGATCGAGCAGCCAGTGTCCACCATTGGCGTCGTCGATCAGGGTAATGAGGATGGCGGACAGGCGGGCGTCGAGCCGCTCGTACAGGGCCGGCCATACGGGACTTTCAGGCGGCCAGATTTCCAGAAACAGCTCGATGCGGCCGCCGCAGGATAGCCCCACGCCCGCCGCCGTCTCGTCGGTGATGCCGTAGGAGACACTGCCGCTGGGAGCGCCTGCGAGCACGGCATCCAGGCGGACCGCAAGATCAGCCTCGACGCATCCTGCCGACACGTTGCCGCCGATGGCCCCGGATTCCGACCGGGCAAACCTTGCTCCCGGTCGCCTCGGAGCGGACGACCACGACTCGGTGAGCACGGCCACCGCGGCCCGTTCGCCACCGTCGCGCCATGCCTCGAAAAACGGGCGAAACTCCTGGACGCTCATGCTCGCGGACCGGAGGTCAGCCCGAGGCGCTGCGCGCCGCCCGGATCTCCTCGGTGAGTCGTGGAAGTACCTCTTGGATATCGCCGACCAGCCCGTAGTTGGCGACTCCGAAGATCGGGGCTTCCGCATCGCGGTTCACCGCCACGATCACGTTCGCCGTGCGCATGCCCGCGAGGTGCTGAATCGCGCCGCTGATCCCGATCGCGAAATACAGATCGGGCGAGACCACCTTCCCGGTTTGCCCGACCTGCTCGCCGTGAGGCCGCCAGCCGGCGTCAACCACGGCCCGGCTGGCCCCGAGTGTCGCCCCGGGGCCCAATGCCTCGACCAGGTCTTCCAGCAGTGCCCAGTTCTCGGGGCCCTGCATTCCGCGGCCACCCGTGACGACCACGCTGGCCTCGACCACGTCCAGCTGCTGCCGCTCGCCCCGCTCGAATCCAATGACGCGCGTGCGGGACGTGCCGGGATCCAGTTCCAGCGCCTCCACGGCGCCGCGGCCGGGCTTGTCCTGCACCGGAAACACGTTGGGGCGCAGGCTGACCAGCGCCGGGCGCTCCTGAAGGCGGAGTCGTGCGTAGGCCTTGCCCGCATACATCGGCCGCCGGACGACGAGGGCACCGGCATCGACATCGATTTCCGTCACTTCGGTCGCCAGCGGTCGATCGAGTCGCGCGGCGCAACGAGCCGACAGATCCTTTCCCTGCGCCGTCGCGGAAAACAACACCGCGGCACACGACCCGTCCGCGCACCTGTCGGCGATCGCTCGCACGGCGGCGTCCGGACAGTACATCCCGAACGCCTCGTGCTCGGCGACCAGAATTCGGTCCGCCCCTTGCGAACCGAGATTGCCGGCGGAAGCCGATGTGCCGATTGAGCCCAGCGCAAGCACATCCACTTCCGCCCCCACCGCGTCTGCGACCGTGCGCGCCGCCGACACGATCTCCCGCGACACCGGCCGGACTTCCCCGTCACGGGTTTCCGCGACCACCAGTACCGTCGGCATCAGATCACCTTCGCTTCGTCGCGGAGCAGCCGGACGAGCTCGGGCACGGCATCGGCCCCCTCGCCCACGATCTGCGGTTCAGGCCGTGCGGGAGGAGGCGAGAAGTCGAGCAGCT
>CBDUXS010000174.1:0-2965 GCA_965371255.1 uncultured bacterium | reverse complement strand
ACGAACGGTGCGCCGGGTTGGCCGAGACCGGCATCGAGGGCATGACTGCGGGCCTCGGCCACCATCTGGTCGTAATCGAGACCGCTGTCACACAGGATCGGAACTACTCCCCAGGCCAGGGCAAGCTGATTGCACGTACAGGCCTGATCGGTGATCGCCAGAATCGGCACGCGGAGCCGCTGGGCCGACATGACCCAGGCCGTGAATCCGCTCCGTGTGAGGGTCACGACAAACGGCGCCCCGAGACGCCCGGTAGCTTCGGCTGCAGCTCCGGCGATCGCGCCCGAAACTGTGTGATGAACCTGGGAGAGCACGCCCTGAGTCGAATCCAGGATGGGAGCGCCCATCTCCCGCTCACGTTCTATCCGTCGGATTATCCGATCCATCGTGTCCACACTCTCGACCGGATACGCACCTGCCGCCGTCTCCGCGGACAGCATCACGACGTCCGTGCCATCCAGCAGCGCATTGGCTACATCGGATACTTCCGCCCGTGTCGGGCGTGGCGCGGAGATCATCGACTCGAGCATCTGCGTCGCGGTGATCCCCAGTTTCGCCATCTCGCGCGTCAGCCGCAGAAGTCGCTTCTGAACAATCGGCACTTCCTCGAAATCGATCTCGACTCCGAGGTCGCCTCGCGCAATCATGATTCCGTCCGCGATACGCAGAATCTCGCCGAGTTGGTCCAGGGCCTGCTGCTTTTCGATTTTGGCTATGAGCAGGGCCCGATTCCCAACGATCTCCCGCAATTCGACGATGTCTCGTGGCTGGCGAACGAAACTCAGCGCTATATAGTCGACGCCCATTTCGAGCGCCTGTTCGAGATCTATCTTGTCCTTGGGAGTCAGACTCGGCGCAGCTATGGTCGTGCCCGGCAGGTTCATGCCCTTATGGGAGGACAGCGCCCCGTCGTTCAAGGCAAGCAGGCATACCCGGCCTTTGACCACTTCGACTACCTCGAAAGCCAGTCCTCCATCATCGAGCAGCACAGGATCGCCCACCGACAGGTCCTGACCGATGGTCTCCCAGCTTGTTGGAATGACCGGTGTGCCCCGCTCGGCCTCAACGACGTCCGCAGCACCGCTCTCTGCTACAAGCACGTAGTTCCGGCCTTGCTCGATCGGGAGAATTTCAGGCAGGTTCCCGACCCGCAATTTCGGACCCTGGAGGTCGGCCAGCACGGCGAGCGGCCGCCCGGCCCGTAGGGCAGCCTCGCGGGTCATCTGGATCGTATGTGCCGCTTCGGCGTGCGAACTGTGCGAGAAGTTGATCCGTACCCCGTCCATGCCGGCAGCAATCATCCGGTCGAGGATATCCGGATCGCGGCTGGCCGGACCGATCGTGCAAAGGATGCGGGCCCGTCGAAACGGCCTCTGGTCGCTCATGGTTGCCTGCGGTTGCGTCACTCGTGTGGTGGATGTCGCCGGGTTAGCGCGCCTCGACGCACAGCTTAGCACCGCCCCGCAGGCGGCGCGACGTACGGGGGTGTGGGGTGGGTAAAGTAGGCGCAGCCACGCGGCCGGCGGATCCGGCCCGGCAGTACACCCGGGCCGGATGGGGCAGTGGACCGCTCAGGCGCTCATTCGAGCATCGACCGTCAGATCCGGCCGATGTATAACCATCCAGCGATGAATCGTGGTCAGCATCGCGAGCGACAGGGACTCGAGGGCTCCCGGCTCGAGGCCCGGGATGACGCAGGCCGCCGCCCGCCGGAACAGGTAGGCCTTCTGCACGGAACGCTGCTCCAGGCTCAATGAGGTGCCGCCGGGGATGTCGGGAATCGGCTCGAGCAGTCGTCGGTAGCTGAACACTTCCCGGGATGAGAACTGGGACGGAATCCGGTACGAATGACCGTTGACTTCGAAGCTCCCATCGCCACTGATAATAAGGCCATCTGCCATTGCGCCGCTCCTGGTCCGAGTAGGGACAGTAAGGCGTCGCGACGGCCCGGCGCCCTCGCCCAGAGGGCGAAGCGCAATAGACGGGCGGAACTGAATGAGTCCCGTTGCTCCCGCCGGGCGCCGACCGTCGTATAGACCGCCGGCCCGAATCCCGTAGAAAACCCGAATCCACAAGATCTGGTGCCACGGGATAGTATGGGTACAATATGTTGTGGTCAAGTTTCGTTCCGGAACCGTGGTCCTGTCGGAGCGGTGGATCGACCCATATCCTGTGCGGATGAACAGACAACAGGGCACCGTGAAGTGGTTCTCGCGAGACAAAGGCTGGGGATTCGTCCGATTGGAAGATGGAAGTGAAATCTTCGTCCACCATTCCGATATCGACGGAGACGGTCGTAAGACTCTTGAAGACGGTGAGCGGGTCGAGTTTTCCGTCGAACGGATGGATAAGGGGCCGCGTGCCCGCGATGTGAAGCGGCTTGACGCGCCCGCAGGTTCACCAGGCAGGTCGAGCCGCGGACGGCGAGGGAGTCGCCGGAGCAGCGACAGATCCAGGGCCGGCCGGCCGACTGCAGACAGGCAAACGACTGCAACCGGGAAGGCGACCACCCCCGACCGGCCTGCATCGCTCGCCGAGCAACTCCGGAGCCGGCTTTCCAGGCTGTTCCCGGGTATCGGGAGCTGATCCGTCCTACCGGTTGTTTACGACCCCCATACAATCTTATAATGGAGGGTTATAAACGGGACGCAGTGGGCAATCCACCGTGACCGAACGCATTTTCGTCCGAAAGAGGTGAGTAGGCTTTGGAGATTCAGATTGGAGAGGGGCAGAACCTCGAGAAGGCTTTGAGGAAATTCCGCCGCAAGGTCCAGCGGGCCGGGATTCTGGCCGACATGCGCCGCAAGCGCCACTACGAGAAGCCGAGTGCCGCGCGCCGCCGAAAGGCGAAAGCCGCCCAGCGAAGGTTGGCCCGCAACGCAAGACGCCGGCGTACCCGCAACCAGAACTGACATCTCCTGCCCGCCCGCGACGCCGATCCGGCTCGCGGGCTCCGGTCGTTCCG
>CBDUXS010000173.1:0-2966 GCA_965371255.1 uncultured bacterium | reverse complement strand
GGCTTATTCTGCATTTTGTTGCGCAAGCCGCGCGCGATCATCTTCCGGCCCATGGATCCGGATATGTTCATTCAATGTGCTCCAGGGTGATACCGATTCTCATTTGAAGCGGTACGATAGTCTGTTTCCTCACCGAGAAAAAGGAACTCGCACCTCACGGACGGCCGGAATCTAGGCTTAAAGCCTGAACCGGCTGGTCCAATTCACGCACCGCGACATCCTTCTTGCGGTCTTGACGGACCCCCGCGCCGTGTCCTAGGCTACCCACTGACATCAAGAGTCCCGGACTGACCTCATTCGTTCGGGCGGCAACCGATCTCGCGTAAGGCGGGACGCGGTGCCGAGGTGAGCCCCTGGCGGGGGAGCGATGCGGCTGGATGCCTGCGGTGTGGCGATTCGGCAAATCCTGCGACGGTTTCCCGCCAACTCCTCACCGCTCGTTTGGCAGCAGGTCGACTCGGAGACGACAGTTAGATGATCGATCGCGCACCCCGCGAAACTTTGTTGAACCGGACGGAACGAATCGACGCATTGAGCGACTTGCTCGAGCGGCGGATTCTCGTGCTCGACGGTGCCATGGGGACGATGATCCAGGGCTACGAACTCGAAGAGGCGGACTACCGGGGCGACCGATTCGTCGATCACCCTTCCCCGCTGATCGGCAACCACGATCTCCTCTGCCTCACGCGGCCCGACGTGATCGGAGACATTCATCGGGCGTATCTCGATGCCGGCTCGGACCTGATCGGGACCAATACGTTTAACGCGCAGGCGATTTCGCAGGCCGACTATGGCACCGAAGACCTGGTTCGCGAGATCAACCGGGAAGCGGCACGAATCGCACGGGCGGCGGCGGACGAGGCTGCGGCGGACGATCCATCAAGGCCACGCTTCGTAGCTGGTTCCATGGGCCCGACGAACCGGACGGCATCGCTATCCCCGGACGTTGAGAATCCTTCGTTCCGCGCCGTCACGTTTGAGGAACTGGCGGCAGCCTACCGCGAGCAGGCGATCGGCTTGCTGGAGGGTGGAAGCGACTTCCTGCTTGTCGAGACGGTATTCGACACGCTCAACTGCAAGGCGGCAATCCATGCGCTTCTCACTCTGGAAGATGAACGCGGCGAAGCCATCCCGATCGCTATTTCGGGCACGATCACCGACCTCAGTGGGCGTACGCTGTCCGGCCAGACAGTAGAGGCATTCTGGACTTCCATCGCGCACGCCCGCCCAATCTTCGTAGGCCTCAACTGTGCGCTCGGCGCCAGAGACCTGCTACCGCACATCGCCGACCTGTCACGGATCGCGGACACGGCCATCAGCTGCTATCCGAATGCCGGACTGCCCAACGAATTCGGCGAGTACGACGAGACACCGGAATCGATGGCCGAGGTGCTCGGCGAGTTCGCAGATCGAGACCTGCTGAACCTCGTCGGAGGCTGCTGCGGTACGACACCGGATCACATCCGGGCGATCGCGGCAGCCGTCGAAGCCCGGCCCCCCCGCGTATTCGCGGATCCTCCGCCGTGGCCGACGTTCGCGGGACTCGAACCGCTGGTCGTGCACCCCGATCTGCTGTTTGTGAACATCGGCGAGCGCACGAATGTCACGGGGTCCCGCGAGTTTGCGCGGCTGATAGAGCAGGATCGCTACGATGACGCGGTCGAGGTAGCGCGGCTGCAAGTAGCGAGCGGCGCGCAGATGCTCGACGTGAACATGGACGAGGGTCTGCTCGACTCAGAGGCCGCCATGACCCGGTTCCTCAACCTGATCGCGGCGGAACCGGACATTGCGCGCGTCCCTGTGGTGATCGATTCCTCGCGCTGGGAGGTGATCGAGGCGGGCCTTCGCTGCGTGCAGGGAAAGCCGATCGTGAATTCGATCTCGCTGAAGGACGGCGAGGAGGAATTCCTGCGGCGGGCACGTTCCGCACGACAATACGGTGCGGCGGTCATCGTGATGGCGTTCGATGAACAGGGCCAGGCGGAAACCGCCGAGCGGAAATTCGACATTTGCGCTCGCGCATACCGGCTGCTCACGGACGGCGAGGGATTCACGCCCCATGACATCATTTTCGACCCCAACGTGTTCGCCGTCGGAACCGGAATTCCTGAGCATGCCGACTACGGAACGGCCTTCATGGCGGCCGTACGCCGCATCAAGCGGGACTTGCCCGGCGTCGCCACGAGCGGTGGGATCAGCAACGCTTCGTTCGCGTTCAGGGGAAACGAAGCGGTACGCGAGGCGATGAACGCGGTGTTTCTGTACCACGCGATCGCAGAAGGCCTCGACATGGGGATCGTGAACTCGGGCCGCCTGCCGATTTATGACGATATCGATCCCGAATTACGTGAAGCCGCTGAGGATGTGCTTCTGAATCGCGGAGACACGGTTGAGGCAACCGAGCGGCTGACCGCGATGGCCGGCCGCGCTCGTGCCGCGACGGCGACGATCCGGGACGATAGCGGGTGGCGCGAGTGGTCCGTGGAAAAACGCCTGGAGCACGCTCTCGTCGAAGGTATCCTCGATCATATCGACGAAGATGTAGAGGAGGCGCGGCTCAGCGCCGACCTGGCGCTGGAGGTCGTCGAGGGACCGCTGATGGACGGGATGTCGCGGGTCGGAGACCTGTTCGGCAGCGGCCGGATGTTCCTCCCACAGGTCGTGAAGAGCGCCCGGGTAATGAAACGGGCCGTTGCGCAGCTCATCCCCTACATGGACAGGGAGAGCCAGGCCGATTCGGGCACCCTGAAGGGCAGGGGCAGGATCCTCATGGCCACCGTGAAAGGTGACGTCCATGACATCGGCAAGAATATCGTCGGTGTCGTGCTCTCCTGTAACGGCTACGACGTGATTGATCTGGGCGTGATGGTCCCGGGTGACCAGATCCTGGCGGAAGCCGCTGAACGAGACGTGGACATCATCGGCCTCAGCGGGCTCATTACGCCGTCACTGGACGAGATGGTCCG
>CBDUXS010000172.1:0-3009 GCA_965371255.1 uncultured bacterium | reverse complement strand
GGCTAGAAGCCTATCGACGGTGGGGCGCGAAATGCGGATTGCCCCACAACTGCTTGAGGCTTCTCTAGCCGAACAACGCCTTGATCGCCGCGATCAGTCCGGGGATCGAGAAGGCCATTACGACCAGCAGCACCGGCGGAATCACGTAGCGCATGAATCCAATCCACGCTCGGCGCAACGCTGGACTGGTCAATCCCCCGCCAATTTCCGCCTCCGCCTCATCCCGGATCTTGTAGCCGACCAGGATGCTCGTCAGCAGACCGCCAAGCATCAGCAGCATGGTGCCGACCAACTTATCCATCGCGCCGAGGAAGTTCAGATTCATCGCCGAAACCAGGCCGAGCGCCGCGATCATCAGCCCGAACACGACCGCCGCCTTGATCCGGGTCCATCCCCAGGTGTCGATGACGGCGGATACCACGACCTCGAGCAGCGAGATAGCGGAAGTGAGGGCGGCAAAGAACAACATCACGAAGAAGGACGCTACGATCCACTTACCAATCGACAGGCTGAGCAATGCCGGCGGAATCGTGATGAACAGTGTGCCGACCGTATTGTCCGAAAGCTGGCCGCCGAGCCCGATTGTCTCCGCCAGGCCGAAGTGGAAGATCACCGGGAATACGAACAGACCCGCAATGAACGCCACCGAAAAATCAGCGATGGCGATCGTAACGGCCTGTTTCGGCAGGCTGTCCTTACCTTTGAGATAGGACGCATAGGTCATGAGGGCGCCCATGCCCAGACTGAGCGAGAAGAAGGCCTGGCCGGCCGCCGCCGTGATGACGGTAGGATTCAGGAGTTCACTGAGCTGCGGCCGAAGGTAGTACGCGTACCCGGCTCCGCCTCCCGACAACGTCGTCGCCCACACCGCGAGCCCGATCAGGATGATGAACAGCGTCGGCATCAGGATGATGGCCGTGCGTTCGAGTCCCTTCTTAATCCCACCGGTGACCACGGTGATCGTAATTACCATGAATATCAGGTGCGTGACGATCGACTTCGACCCCTCTCCAACGGCGCCGAAGTAGTCACTGGCACCAGCTGCATCTGCCGGCAACACACCCCTGACCGCGTCCAGCGCGTAGCGCATCGTCCAGCCGGCGATCACGGAGTAATACGACAGGATTCCGAGTCCGCAGAAGGCGAACAGGATGCCGACCGGCTTCCAGCGCGGACCCGCGAGGTTCTCCAGCGCTTTGACGGGGGAAACCTGTGCCATGCGCCCGACCACGAGTTCCGAGGTCAGGAGCGGCAGGCCGACGAAGGCGACGAACATGAGGTACAGAATTACGAAGGCCGCACCACCGCCCTCGGCGGCCACGTACGAGAAGCGCCACATGTTTCCGAGGCCGACCGCGGACCCTACCGCAGCCATGATGAACCCGGTTCTCGATCCCCAGCCCTCTCGGGCGGGCCCGCCTGGCGCTACGCTCATTTCCGGCTCCTGTTGACCAAAAGCAGATCAGACTGGATTCCAAACTCCGGTTCTCTACGCCCGTATCTGGTGCAGTGTCGCGAAGCTGGCTCTCATACGGCTGACGGAGAGCGCCCCGACAATACGCGTGTGGCGCGTGAGACGACAAGCTGCAGGAGTTTTCCAACCCCTGAAGCTGCTCTACTTTGATCGGCAGTCACGATTACGGAATGGAGGCAAGATCCAGCGTGGACGAATCGACAAGCGGCAGCAATCTTCAGCGCGAGCAGTCCGGAAAGCTCACGGTGATCGTGCTCGTCGTGGGAATCAGTCTCCTGTTTCTCACCATGATCCGCACGTTCCTCATCGCCCTGCTCATGGCGGGCGTGTTCAGCGGATTATGCTACCCGCTATTCCGTGCTCTCACCGGCAAGCTGGGAGGGAGGACGCGACTCGCCGCCGTCGTCACGCTCGTAACCGTGCTGATCGTCGTCATCGTGCCCGTCTCCCTGTTCCTCGGCATCGTCGTCTCACAGGCAATCAGCGTGAGTGAGACGGTGGGGCCGTGGATCGAGTTGCAGCTGCGCTCTCCTGACGCCCTCAACAGCTTGCTCTCGCGCGTCCCGCAACTCGATTGGCTCCGTCCGTACCAGGATCAACTCGTCGCGAAGGCCGGCGAACTGGCCGGTGTCGTGGGTGGGTTTCTCGTGAGCAGCGTCGCCTCGGCCACGCGAGGCACCGCCTCCTTCCTGCTGGACCTGTTCGTGATGCTGTATGCGATGTTCTTCTTCCTCGTCTCCGGGCCCACGCTTCTTGCACGCATGCTCTACTACCTGCCGCTGCCCCCGGGCGATGAGGCTCGCATGATCGAGAAATTCGTCTCGGTCACCCGAGCCACGATCAAGGGATCGCTGGTAATCGGAGTGGTTCAGGGAGCCCTGGCCGGCCTCGGATTCCTGATGGTTGGAATCCCCTCGGCCGCATTCTGGGGAACGGTGATGGCCGTATTGTCGATCATTCCGGCGATTGGCAGCGGACTCGTCTGGGTGCCGGCCGTGATTTACCTGTTCGCCACCGGCGAGACTCTCACGGCAATCCTTCTTGGCTCCTGGTGTGCTGTTGTGGTCGGGACGATCGACAACTTCATGCGCCCCTGGCTGATCGGGAAGGACACGAAGATGCCGGACCTGCTGATCCTGCTCGGCACCCTGGGCGGTCTGTTTCTGTTTGGTGCGGTGGGCTTCATCATCGGCCCGATCGTCGCCGCCCTGTTCGTCACGATGTGGGACATCTACGGCCGGGTTTTTCAGAACTACCTGCCGGGACAGGTGCCCGTGCCCCCCGGTTGACGGCGCCGCTTTGCGGTGTCTCGGTCCGCGCCGCATGTTGTCGAAGCGAGCCTGGCGCATGCCCGGCGCGCGCGATACAGCAGGCGCTTTTGGCGCCGGTCACACTCTCCCCAGGCTCCGGGCCACGGTGATATGAATAGCGAGATTCTTGACCTTCTCGGTGACGACGCCGGTTCACTTCTGGATCACACGTGCACCGGCATCACGCGCGATCGCCTCAGCGCTCCCGGCTCCGACTTCGTCGAC
>CBDUXS010000171.1:0-3013 GCA_965371255.1 uncultured bacterium | reverse complement strand
GATGTTCAGCGCGTCGATCCGCTGAGACCTCAACGGTCATTCCCTGAAGGTCCTGCCGGCCCTTCCGGAGGATATCCACAACATCGATTGCCGCACAGGCGCCGATGGATTCCAGCAACATGTTCACCGGCGATGTGCCTTGCTCTTCGGCGCCGTCGATTGTAATCGCGGCTTCCCCCGCCCGGCCCTCGAATCGGAGGTCGTCTATCCATTCCAACGTGATTTGATTGTCCATACTCACTCGTACTGCGCTCTCTGTTGGTGGCTGCAAGTGTCTCGGCGTGTGACGGGTGTCGAACGCAACGGAACATAACGCGCCGCCTCTGATCGAGATACGCGCCGGATCGGATCCTCGGGGGCACCTGAACAGTACTAATGGTATCGCATCCGGCCGCGAAAGGCCTGCATATTATCGCCCTTGAGAGAAACACCATGAATATAAGTCGCAAGCTATGGACAGCCGTCGGCACGGCGGTGCTCATCTTGATTCCCGGACAGGGAACGGCGCAGGAACTGGAGGCCGCGTGCGACGCCATAGGCAGCGGAGGGATGGGGGCGTGGACTGAACAGCGTGTCGAGAACGCCTCCGGAGTGATGAATTACCGTTTCGCACTCGTCACGAGCCGTGGCGCCACCTGGTACGAAATCAAGGCTGCCAACCCCCAGGGCACATCAATCCTCCAGTTGGAAGTGCCGGGGTTTCCGTTTCGACCGGATCAGATTCGGTCGGCCGTGATGAAAACCGGCGCGGCGCCTGCCGTGACGATTCCGGACGCCCTGCTGCGACAGTACCAGGGCACGGCGGAGTCAGGGCCACTTTCGGATCTCGAGGCGCTATGCCGCACCGCCGAGGTGATCGGGTCCGAAGACGTAACCGTCGCCGGCGGCTCCTTCCAGACGACACACCTTCGATTTCCGGCCAACGGAAACAACATGTGGGTAGCCGCCGACGTGCCGTTCGGCATCGTCCGGGGCGAGATCGAGGGTCTGGGAACCCTGGAGCTTGTCTCCTTCGGTTCCGGAGCCACCGGCTCGATCGCCGAAACACCGCTTACCCTGCCTGGCTGGGGCGGACAGTAGGCCGGGACCTGCATCATCTTGGGCAGTCCGGGCGTTAGTCGTACAATACGCTTGGACATAGTCCGGGGGACCTGCCGCCGGGGGTGTCTGATATGAACACCATCCCCGGGAGGGAGAGAACATGATCAGCCGCCGAGGTTTCGTGGGTTCCGTGGGGCTCCCTGCTGCCGCCGCCGTTGCCGGACTCCCCATCGTGCCTCGCTTTGGCAGGGCTGCCGAGCGACTTCCTGCGCCTCCGTCGGGATCACCGCGCGCCGTTGCCCGTGACGAGGACTACTGGGCTGAGATAGCGCGAGCCTTCACGGTCGACCGTACGCTCGTCAATCTCAATAATGGTGGGGTCAGCCCGTCACCCGCTTACGTCCAGGATGCGATGAAACGACACCTGGACTACTCCAACGAAGCGCCCGTCTACACGATGTGGCGCATACTCGAGCCGCAGCGCGAAGGGGTGCGGCAACGCATGGCTCGGGAATGGGACTGTGATCCTGAAGAGATTGCCCTCACGCGAAACGCCTCGGAGGGACTCCAGATCTGCCAGCTCGGCTTCGACCTCGGGCCGGGTGATGAAGTCCTGACGACGACCCAGGACTATGGCCGGATGATCAACACGTTTCAGCAGCGTGAGCGTCGGGAAGGGATCGTCCTCAAGCAGATCCGCATTCCGGTCCCGGCGGAAGATCCTGCCGAAGTCGTGCGGCGGTTCGAGGCTGCCATCACGCCGCGTACGAAGCTCATGCTCGTGTGCCACATGATCAATCTCACGGGCCAGATCCTGCCGGTGCGCGAGGTCACAGCGCTCGGCCGATCTCGGGGCATACCGGTCATCGTTGACGGCGCACACGCACTCGCCCACTTCGACTTCACGCTCGGAGCGCTCGATGTGGACTATTACGCGACGAGCCTTCACAAGTGGCTGTTCGCGCCGCACGGCACCGGATTGCTATATGTGCGCCGCGACAAGATCGACGGACTATGGCCCCTCCAGGCCGCGGCGGAGACGATGAGCCACGACATCCGAAAGTTCGAGGAAATCGGTACGCATCCCGCGGCTAACTACCTGGCCATCGGAGAAGCCTTGACGTTTCACCAGGCAATCGGTGGCCGGCGGAAGACGGAGCGGCTGGTGTATCTGCGGGATACCTGGGCCCGGGAACTACTCAAGGACGATCGAGTGAGTCTCCACACGAGTCTCGAACCGGGGTTTGCTTGCGGAATCGCCAACCTGCAGATCGATGGCCTCGACCCCGGTGCCCTCGGAACCTGGCTATGGCAGCGCCACCGAATCATCGTAACGCCGATCGGACACGAAGAGTGCCCGGGTCTGCGCGTTTCACCCAGCGTCTATACGACGCTCGAGGAACTCGATCGTTTCGTGGAAGCTGTGAAGTACGCCATGCACAACGGTATCAACAACTGACCGATCCCTGGCCGACGGTTAGTATCGCGTGACTCTCGCGCAACGGCTCGCCGAGTGGCTTGGCGTACGGCGGCATGAGATCAGGGTCGTCGCCGTGTCGTTTGCGGGCGCCTTTCTCGTCATGTCTTTCGTGGTGCTCTCTCGTGCGTTGCGCGAGGCCGCCTACCTGGCCGAGTTCGATGCGTCCACCCTGCCATATGTGACCGGCGGCGTAGTACTTCTTGGCTTCCCGTTGGCGGCTCTGTTCACTCGAGCACTGGGCCGGGTGGATCCGCGCCGGGCGATGCGTGTGTTCGCCCTGGCGCTGGCTACGGCCGTAGCCGCCGTCTGGCCGTTTCTCGGGTCATCGCCAACCGCCGTGGTCGCCTTCTACCTGATCACGGCGTCAGGGACCGTTCTGCTCGCCTCAGGATTCTGGCTGGTCGTGTCAGAGATGCTCGTCGTCCGGGAGGCCAAGCGCCTGTTTGGGCTGATCAGCGCCGGCGGCACGCTGGGAATGATGGTTACGGGCAC
>CBDUXS010000170.1:0-3035 GCA_965371255.1 uncultured bacterium | reverse complement strand
ATGGCAGCCGAAGTGGGCGGGTTTACGGGCATCGTGGCGCCGGACGCAACCACCGTCGAGTGGCTCGTCGCAGGGCGGGGGATCAGTCATGCGGAGGCCGAGGCTCTCATCGAAGGCGTCGGGAGTGACGAGGGGGCGGAGTACGAATGGACGATGACGATCGACGGCTCCGCCCTGCGGCCGATGGTCGCGACGCCGGGGGATCCCGGCAACGGTATTCCGATCGACGAACTCTCGGAGCCCGTCCCCGTCGATATCGTGTATGCGGGATCCTGCACGGCCGCGAAGCCTGATGACATCCGGATGGCCGCCGAGGTCGTCCAGGCGGCGCTCGACAGGGGTGAACACGTTGCCGACAGCCTGATCGCCTACCTGCAATACGGTTCCGTCGAAGTGGAGCGGATGGCGCACGAGGAAGGGTTCCACGACCTGTTCGTCCAGGCCGGATTGCAGGTACTTGCTCCGGGCTGCGGGGCCTGCATCAACGCGGGACCGGGCGTCAGTACGACTGAGGATCAGGTGACCGTAAGCTCGATCAACCGGAATTTCCCCGGTCGGAGCGGCCCGGGAAAGGTTTACCTGGCGAGCCCGTACACGGTGCTGGCCTCGGCCTTCGCCGGCCGGATCGTCGCGTTCGAACAGAAGGCGCCGGCGACCGCGGAGGTTTAGGGCGGCGGCGCTGACCGGCAGACCCGGTCCTACTCCCCGCTGGGTATCGCCTCCTCCTGGACACCCTCCTGGACACCCTCCTCGATTCCCTCGGCAAGCCAGGCCTCGTCCTCGGTACTTACCGGGAGTTCGGCCCGGTATCCGGCCTCGATCGCCTTCCGCTTCCTCCGGCCGCGCAGCGCGCCGCCGAGCCACCCGAACGACACGCCCGAGAGTGCGGAAATCATGATCAACAGGGACAGCGACAGCTCGATTTGCGTGAACAGCAGGTTGACCATCACGGCCTCCAGGTTCACGAACGCGAACAGTACGATCAGCCCGCCAAGCATCACCGCGAGGATCTGCTTGGTTCCCTGCCAGAGTTTCTTGACGTCCATCAGCGTGCCTCCCGAAGGGCCCGCGTCGCCCGCTCCACCATCCAGCGTTTGAGCACGGGCTTCCACGCCCACTTGAACGCCGCGGCCAGACCGCCGGGCCGAAACTCCGACAGAGTCCGGTCCGCCTCGGCCTCGAGCGCCGAAGTAAACTTGCGTCGAGCGGACATCGGAATGGACTCCCAGGTCGGCTCGATGTCGTCCACCCGGTAGTCCTCGTCTTCCGAAGGATCATACGAGACGATGTCCGACAGAGATTCCTCGAGCAGCCGTCTCGCGTCTCGCCGACCCGCCCGAAAATCGTTGGCGCGCCACTCCTGATTGAGGAATCCGCCGAAGTTTCCGAGGAAGTCGCCCGTCAGTTCGCCCGACCGAACCGGCGCGACGAGGTACAGGCGCAGAATGTCCTTGCCGCACACGCCGCCGGCGGATTCGAGCAGGAAGATCAGCTTCGTCAGCCGCGAACGCCCGGCCCGTGAATCGGCTTCGGCCAGTGCTCCCGAGTAGCGACCGTCCGCTTCGATCCGTCGCAGGTGCTCGTCCAGGTACATGTCCGCCGCATCCGGTCCGCCACCCGCCCGTGCGCCCAGATCCGGATCGAGGGCGACCTGCATTTCGGCCACGCGTTCCGCGAGTTCTCCGATCCGCCGGCCGAGACCGACTTCGTCCGGGTCGTGGAGCCGGTCGTTCAATTCCGGCAACCGTTCGACGAGCGCGGACAGCACCTCGAGGCGGGCGTTCACACGATTGGCCCGCACCCAGTCCTGCGCGGCTCCCTGGCCAAGCACCGCGCGTGTGAGGTCCGCCGCCAGGTCGAGCGTTGCCCGGGGTGCGTCGGCGACGGAAATGGCTCCGTCGTCGGAACTGCTGCGCAGCGTCGGCTCGACCAGGATGTAACGCCAATCGTCCGAGCGGAAGTCCGCGTCGCGCGCGACCAGACGCTTCGCCAGCCCGAGGGGCGCCGTGTCGAACAGGCCACCGTCCGCATACCACATCGTCAGGTCGTCGTCCGGCCCGCCGGGCAGTGTCGCGCCCGGATAGTCCACCGCGGACCGGATCAGCGATCGCACGGGAAACGCGAACGGAAACGCCGACGAAGCGAGAGCCCCCTGGCGCAGGGTCTCCCAGACCGGGTCTCCGGCGCCCGTGTCCCGGGAAATCTCGACGGCCAGCGAGTCGTCGTATAGACGTGTTCCAAACGAACGGTCGGGCACGTTCAGGAATCCGTACGGGATGTCGTAGCGGACACCACCCAGGTTGGCGAGCGTGACCCCGACGCGCAGCGGATCGCCGGCCGCGGCCGAGTACGAGTCATCGGTCGCCGGGTCTGCCGTGACCAGCGCTCGCGTCAGCTCGTCGATCACCGAGTCGTCCAGCCACGCCGAGCGGTTCGCCCGATTCGGGTTCAATAGATGAGCCGCGTCAGCCGCCTCGACCCACGCCGAACGAATCCAGGGGAGCAGCTCGCGGTTGACCGCAAGGCAGCGAGCCGCCAGTGCGGCGTTCAAAGCTCCTGCCGACGTTCCGGTGATGACGTGGATCCGGGTCGAGTCTCCATCGGAGTTCCGACTGTTGCTCATCAAGGCCCGCAGAATTTCGGATACGGCTCCCCCGGTGTAGGCACCGAGTGAAACTCCGCCGCCAAGAACGAGTGCTATTTTCGTCATGTGAATCCATTCGGATGCGTGATGCTCAAGCCGGCCCGAGGGACCGGAAGCGGCGGGGAAGTTGGTCGGCTGACGGAGGCAGAGCAAGCGAACCGGAACCAGCGGGAACCGATCTCACCCGGACGGCGTTCTAGTCCTCGAATAGATAATGGAAGGCCGTCGGTCTTTCGGAGCGCCGAGTGGTTCGAGCCTCGCTACGGAGCGTCAACCGAATTCAGGCGGCCCTTCCATTATCTACCATCCTTCAGTCGGGAAAACGTAAACCCAGCAGGCTCCCGGCGTCCAGACTCTGCCCGCTCACCGACAGGTACCAGTGCAGGTGAGC
>CBDUXS010000169.1:0-3053 GCA_965371255.1 uncultured bacterium | reverse complement strand
TCGACTGAATCATCGCCCTCGATGATTGTAACCCGATTCGTGGCCACATCGAATCCGGCGTCCGGCTCGCCGGCAGGATTCAAGGCCACCATATCCATTCCCTTCTCACGAAGCTTGTTCCTGGCGTTGGCAAGGCCCTGTTCCGTTTCGAGCGCGAACCCGAGCGTGAACACGGACGCGATTCCCCGTTGCTCCTTTGTCTCGAGGAGCAGATCAGGACCCGGTTTCAGTTTCATATCCAGGCTCGTCGGGTCACCCTTTTTCAGTTTTCGATCCACGGGCTGCTGCGCCTGGAAGTCGGCGACTGCGGCCGCCATCACAAGTACGGCTGCTCCTTCGAGTTCCACACGCAGCGCATCCAGCATCTCGTTGGCCTGCTCGACCCGCATTACGCGCGGCCCGGCCGGTGGTGCCACCGACGTCGGCCCGCAGATCAAGGCTACGTCGGCGCCTCTCCTCCAGGCCGATGCGGCCAGCGCGAAGCCCATCCGGCCCGACGATCGGTTTCCCAGGTAGCGCACCGGATCCAGGGGAGCCAGAGTGGGGCCTGCGGTTACGACGACCTTCTTCCCGGCGAGGATCGAGTCGGCTTCGAGCATTCGGCCGACGTACGCCAGGATTACCTCCGGTTCTTCCATCCGTCCCGGACCGGATTCGCCCTCCGCGAGTGGTCCCGACGTGGGTCCGACCAGGGTGACGCCGGCAGCTTCAAGTGCATCGACGTTCGCCTGGGTCGCTGGATTCTCCCACATTCGCGTATTCATCGCCGGCGCCATGAGGATGGGGGCCGGTGCCGCCAGCAATGTTGCTGACGCCAGATTGTCGGCCAGTCCGTGTGCCAGCTTTGCCATGATGTTTGCCGTCGCCGGGGCGACGACTATCGCGTCGGCCTCCCGACCCAACTCGATGTGAGCGAGCGGCCTTTCCCAAAGACCCCGGTGCACCGGATGTCCCGACAGCGAGCTGAAAGTCACCGCACCCACCATCTGCTCGGCCGCTTCCGTCATCACGACCTCGACCTCCGCACCGCACTCGATGAGCCGACGCAGGAGAATGACACTCTTGTACGCCGCGATCCCCCCCGTCACGACGAGAAGCAGTCGTCTCCCGTCGAACGGTCGCACGTCAGTCCGTCCCGGCGAGACTCTTGGTTACGAGTCGGTAGTCGAGGTCGCCGGATGCCAGGGCCGCGAGTGCCATCGTCGTCAGCTTTTCCGCCCCGTATGGAGAGCGTTCCAGGGGAAGCGCATTCAGCTCACGCGCGTACTTCGCCGCAACGAGCACCCCCAGGTACTTGTCCGAGGCAACATCGATCAGGTCCTCGGGTGAATAAACAGGCTTCTTCGTCGTGTCCATATTTACTCCGTGTCTTACTCTCTCAGTTGATCAACCTACTGACATCGTTTCCTGCAACTCGGCCGCAAGCGCGGCGGCCTGCTCGAGCACCGCGGAACCTACACGATGCACAGTTACCCGCTCGGCCATGAGAATCGATTCGACGGCATCCACTGTCGAATCGAGATCCTCGTTAACTACAGCATAGTCGAATTCCCCCACAGATTCGAGTTCCGACACCGCCGAACTCATCCGGCGCTGGACGGCCTCAGCATCTTCGCTGCCGCGGCCCCGAAGACGCTCCAGCAACCGCTCGGCGCTGGGCGGCAACAGGAACACGAGCACCGCGGAGTCCAGGTTGCGGCGCACCTGCCGGGCTCCCTGGACATCAATATCCAGCAGCAGCGCGCGCCCGGTTACCAAACATGCGGCGACATTGGACATCGGCGTTCCGTAGAGTTCTCCGTGTACTTCGGCCCATTCCAGCAGATCACCGTTCCGCACCATTTCCTGAAACCTTCGGCGGGATACGAAGTGGTACTGTGCTCCATCCACCTCACCCGGCCGCGGCGCCCGGGTGGTCGCAGATATCGAGAAGTCAACGTCCTCGCGCCTGTCCAGCAATGCATTGCAGACCGAAGTCTTCCCGCCACCCGAAGGCCCGGCGAGCACCAGTGGAAACCCGTGTGGCCCAATCATTATTCCACGTTCTCGATCTGCTCGCGCATCGACTCGAGCTCGTTCTTCATTTCCACGACGCTATGCTGAATTCCGGAATCATTCGCCTTGGATCCGATGGTGTTAATCTCGCGGAGCAATTCCTGGCTCAAGAAACCGAGCCGCTTGCCCACAGGTTCTGAGCCGGGAGCCGCCAGCAGTTGTTCGAACGCTTGAAGATGGGCTCGAGCGCGAACCAACTCTTCTCCGAGATCCCACTTGTCGGCCAGGATGGCGATTTCACGCGCCAGTCGATCATCGTCCAGATCGACCCGCTCGGTGAGCTCGGCAACGGCCGCCCGCAGGCGGTCCCGCTCACGTTGCAGCCGGACGGGGGCAAGGCTCTCCACCTCCGTCAACCGCGTCTCTATGGCCGCCAGCCGTCCGGCAAGATCGGCACTCAGACGTTCGCCCTCGTTGTCGCGCATGGCCAGCAACTGATCGATCGCTCTTCCCGCCGCGGCCTTGAGGGCCTCCCGATCGATCAATTCCTCCACGGACTGCGACCGCTCGACAAACAGACGGTCGGCCCGGGCCAGCAAGGCAAGATCAACCTGTCCTGCCACATCGAACCGCTCTCCGATGGACCGAAACGCGTCCAGTAATGCCGCCACGCGCTGATCGTTGACCTCTATGCTCGTCTCGCCGGCCACCCCACTGTCTACGCGTAAGGTTACGTCCACATGGCCCCGGCTGACCGACGACGAAATCAACTCGCGCAACTCCCCCTCGACCTCTTCCAGTCCAGATGGAAGGCGCAAGTTCAGCTTCAGATGCCGAGAGTTCACCGAGCGCAGCTCGAGACTGGCTTCAGCGGAACCAACCGGCAACGAGGCCGCTCCGAATCCCGTCATGCTTCGTATCATAGAGAACCTGAAGTATATGCCGGCGATGCCAGGCCTGCGAACATCCGAACGCCCCTCAATCCAGGAACTCCCACTTCAGGCCAAATGAGGATCGACGCACGGGAAACTGCAGTCCCGACAGGTCCTGTTGCACCG
>CBDUXS010000168.1:0-3065 GCA_965371255.1 uncultured bacterium | reverse complement strand
ACGACGGCGGCGAGCAGGATGATGGCCGGCCCGGTGGGAACATCGAGAGAAAACACCGAGGCCAGTGTCCAGGAGAAGAACAAACCGACTGTGATGGAGGCTGCACCTACAGCGGTCGCAAGCCCCATCATCGGAGCGAGTGCATCGGTCCAATGGCGCGCGATGGCAGCCGGCATCGTCAGCAAGGCGAGAACCAGTATTACGCCCACGACACGAATCAGGATCACGACCGTCGTCGCTACCAGAGCGAGCAGCAGCAGGGACAGCGCCTCCACCGGCATCCCGATGACCGAGGCGAACTCTTCGTCAAACGCCACGGCTTCCAGACGCCGAAACAGGAGGATTACTACGCACACGATGACCAGGTCCAACCCCGCGATGAACAGCAGGAACCGGGCAGGGACGAAGAGGATATTCCCGAACAGGTAGCCCATCAGATCGGGTGCCGGTCCGGGCGCGAGCGCGATGAACACGATACCCACGGCCATTCCGATTGCCCAGACCATGGCAATCAGAGTGTCGATCCCTTGCTTGAGCCGCCGTTCCGCGACTTCGATTCCGAGCGCGGAGGCAAGGCCGAATCCCAGCGCACCCAGGGTCGGATCGAAACCGGCGAAGTATCCAAGCCCCACACCACCGAAGGCCGCGTGGGCGAGTCCGCCTGATATGGACGCGATGCCGCGCACCACCACGAATGTCCCCACGATACCGCAGGCAATGGAGGCCAGGAGACCAGCGATCAGCGCGCGTTGAAAGAACGGATACGACAGAGCCTCGGCGATCAACTGTCGGCTCCATCGTGGTGCTCGAGAACCCGGTGTGGATGTCCATGTGCCACCAGATCGACCGGACAACCATATGCCGCCTCGATCATTTCCGGCGTCAAGTGCTTCGAGTGGTGGTAGTGCATCTGAACGTTCAAGCAGGCTATCGTGCGAACATGACGAGAAATCACGCCGATATCGTGCGACACGAGCACCACCACAATCTCCTCGGCCAACTCTTCCAGTAATTCGTAGACGGAGCGGCCGATTCGCGTATCGAGACTCGCCGTCGGTTCGTCGAGCAGCAGAAGTCGCGGCTCCGCGACGAGTGCCCGAGCGATGAGCGCACGCTGCAACTGCCCGCCGCTCAACGATCCCATCTGCCGGTCGGCCACACCGCCAAGCTCGACTCGCTCAATTGCCCGACCGACCGCTTCCTCGGCCTGGGATCCCCTGATCCGCCTCCGCCCCAGCGTACCCATCGTGACGGCCGTCCGGACACGAATCGGAAAGGTCCGATCGAAGCTCGCGTACTGCGGCACATATCCGACGAGCCCGCGGGCTTGCCCTGGAGACATTCCGAATACGCGAATCGAGCCCGAATCCGGTCGAAGCAGGCCGAGGATCAGCTTCAGAAGCGTCGTCTTTCCACCGGCATTGGGGCCGATAATCCCGACGAAGTCACGCTCCTGCAGCTCGAAGCTGACGTCCTGGAGGACTTTCACACCGGAATAGGAGAAACTCACCTGATCCAGCGATACGACTGAGGGCGGGCTCATTCCGCGGACCGGCGTTCGAATTCAGTTGACAGGGCCGAAACCGCGCTAGTGATCGCAACCACAGGATCGCGGGCCAAAGGATTTAGCGTGAGTACGGTCGCCCCCAGTTCCTCGGCGATCAGCATCGCCGGTGCTCGGTTGAATTGTGGCTGTACGTATACCGTACGAACTCCGTGAGTCCGGCCGATGTGGATCAACTCGGCAATGCGAGATGCGCCCGGGTCATCGGTGCCGTGCGACAGAATCTCCATCTGCTGAAGATCGTAATCGCGGGCAAGATAGCCCCACGCCGGATGCAGAACGAAGAACATCTTACCGCGGTGAAGAGAGAGCTGCCGTGCTGCCGACTCTTCCGCGGCAGTCAGACGGTCGACGAACGTGGCTAGATTGGCCGTGATTGCCTCGCTGTACTCGGGCAGGATTCTACTGAGGGCATTGGCCGTAATCGTAGCCGCTGTCGCCAGGCAACGAGTCGACAACCAGGCGTGAGCATCCTCATCGTCCACGGGACACTCCTCGAACAGGGGCACACGATCTGCCGACGACCCGTCGAGGGCTCCGTTCAGCCATGTCCGCTCAAACACGAAGGCTGGATGGCCGATTTCCAAGTACAGCCGTGCGGTGGCCGTGCGGCGGAGCGCGCGGATAGATGGTTCGTGCGTAGCCGGGTTCGCACCCGGCGGGACAAGAACCACGACCTCCACGAGCCCCTCGGGTGCGAGCGCATCCACGATACCGGCTATCGGACTCACGGGAACGACTACGGTCAGGACATCCGGAGCCGAGTCTCCCGGATCCCCTGCACATGCGGCAACAACGAGGGCCAACCCGACGACCCCGGTTGCCCTATTTCGGCGAGCGCGATTTCTGAGCATCCTGTAATCTATGGGATCCGAATGAAATCCTGCGAGGCCCGGAAGGGGTCGATAAGTTGCCGCCTGAACAGCGGGACCGATCCCGCCCATTTCATTTCGACGCTCGGGAGCAGCTGATTGATGCGCATCATGGCTCGCCGGATTCGCCTGCTCCTCGATCACGCCCTCAGAATCGCATATCCGCTCGCGGCGGTCGCGGGAGTGACGGCGTGCGCGAGCACGTCCCGGCCGCCCGGCAGCGATCCGGGGCGTTCCGGTCCTGTCGTCCTGCTCGTGTCCATTGACGGGTTCAGGGCCGATTACCTCGACCCCGTCGTGACGCCGCATCTCACCGCGCTCGCCACTCGGGGCGTTCGGGCGGAGGCCCTGATTCCCTCATTCCCTACCAAGACGTTTCCTAATCACTACACGATCGTCACCGGTCTCCGTCCTGATCATCATGGCCTCGTTGCCAATAACATCTGGGATCCGGATATGAAGAGCAGCTATAGTCTCGGGAACCGGGAAGCTGTTCGGAACGCGGACTGGTACGGGGGAACGCCCGTGTGGGTAGCGGCCGAGCGGGCCGGGATGCCAACGGCGCCACTGTTCTGGCCGGGTAGCGAAGCGCCCATCCAGGGCGTTCGTCCGCGCCACTGGTTGCCGTA
>CBDUXS010000167.1:0-3125 GCA_965371255.1 uncultured bacterium | reverse complement strand
TCCGGCAGGATCGCAGTATTGATCGCCACTACACGCCCGTCAGCTCGCACCACCGGGCCTCCACTGCCGCCGCTCGTAGTCTCGGCATCGTATACAACATAGTCGTCCGTGAGCTGACCAACTATGCCACGCGTGGCGAGCGGGGCGATCAGACGGCGCTCCGCCAGGTTTTCCGCGATGGACCAGAAGTTGCCGCCACCCGCACGCTGGATCTCCTGGACGAAATCGGTTCCCGCGCGCGCCATCAGCGCCCGGATACCAAGCGGGTAGCCCACGACAGCGACCTCGTCGCCGGGCGCAACCGGACTCTCGTCCAACCTCAGGTGAAGCCCACCGGCCGGGACGGCTCCGCGAAGCACCGCGACGTCGGCCTTGTCGGAGGCGCCGACGAGCGAAACATCGAAGGAGTCACTCTCACCCGGCAGGTACCCGACAAATTTCTGCATGATCGGCTCAAACCCGCGGTTCAGCAGTCCGCGTGCCGACACGTCGTATTCCCACGGTACAGCCACGTGACGATTTGTGAACAGGAGGCCGGTTGATGACGCCATGAATCCGGTTCCTGTATACAGGGCCTGTAGAGGAGGTCCGATTCCGGACAGGGTAAGACGCGGCTCCCCGTTTCCGCCGATGAGCGGCCTGCCGTTAGCCGCGATCACGAGCCGCAGAACCCGGCCCGACCCGGGATCGCGAAACCCGTAAGACCCCTGCAGGAATACGGTCGACCGCGCGGCAATCTGGATGGCGCGCCCGAGCGCGCCGACCTGTCCCTGCAGCGAATCAAGTCGGCCCGTGGCCGCATCGAGTCCTGATTGAAGCTCAGCGAGCAGCGAGATCACAGCCTCCGCGTCCAGCTGTACCGCCTCATTTCGCTCGATGATCTCTGAGACGGCGATACCTTCGGTCAACTCCGCAATGCGGATCTCCAGATTCGTCGTGCGCCGAGCCAGGACCAGGGTCGTGATCCCGAGGCCGACGACGAGCAAGGTCAGCAACGCGAGGGTCGCGCGGAACGTCGTGGACGTCTTGGTAAGCAATTCGCCGGGTAGCTGGCGAGCCATCAGACCCAATTGACCGACCCGTGTATCGGCCGCCCGGGAGGCGCATTCGACACAATCCGAGAATACCTCCGTAATCGTGCGTTGCGGTCTCGTTCCGGCCGGGTAGAGTCGGTACCTGAGGACGGCGCCGTCGCCGCCCAGTTCCAGTACATCACCCGACGCCAACACGAGCCGATCTACGAGTTCACCGTTCACCCAGACGTCCTGGCCGGGCATCGCCTCCAGTTCGTACGTTTCGCCGCGTCGTGCCAGCGTAGCGTGATGGGCTCCGGGGAGCGGCTCGGTGTCCTCAGGGAGACGCAAATCCATGTCCGCACCGACTCCGATACGGATTACGTCGTGCCCAAGTTCGAGCACCGCGCCCCGCTGGCTGCCGGACAGATATACGAGCAGTGGTGTAGGCCTCAGCCGTGTGGCCACGGACATCCTTTCTTTTTGCTGATCCCCAGGACAATAACACTCAAACCGGCCGATCCGCTCCGAACGGTCGGACGTCGGCGAACGCAAAAACCCCCGACGCCGCGAGACGCCGGGGGGTCGTGCCCGCCAGATGTGGCCTGGTCGCTATCAGGTCACTGGTTCGCTGTCTCGCTTCTGGAGCATGAATACGCCTTCCGAGCCGCTCGTAACGACGATCGTGCCGCTCTCGAAGAACGGGAAGTTGCTCCATGAGCCGTTGAATACGACGCTCTCGTCGTTCGGGACCGTGTCGAAGTATCCCACCTCGACCGGATTCTCCGGGTCGGAAATGTCGAGAATCCTCAACCCGCTCACGTAATTCGACTGGTACATCAGATTACCCTTGATGTACAGGTTGTGGTCGATCGTGAGTGTTTCGCCCAGGTGTTCCTTGACGAGAATCGGATCGTCCAGGTCCTGCATGTCCCAGATCAACGTCCGCGTAGCCGTGAGTCCGAGTTCCTGGTTCGTTTCGTCGCCTTCGTCATCCAGGAAGAAATACCGCTGATCCTCGGTAAACCAGCCCTGGTGAGCATATCCGACGGTCGGATACGTCGCCGAAGCAATCGCGATCGGATTCTGCTTGTCCGTTACGTCTGCGACGCTGATCGCTGTTTCGTTCGCCCCGATGCAGATCTCACGGCCCTGATAGTCGGCGTCCGGGCCGTGGTAGATCACGCACTGCGCATCGTGCGAGTACCCGGTACCGGCATTACCGGTGTCCGGATCCGAGAAGCACCCGGCGAACGTCGGCTCGGTCGGAGTCCGGATATCGATCATGTGCAGCCCACCGCCGCACGTCTCACCACCGCCGTTCGAACCCACGCTGTACGCGAATCCGGTCTCCTCGTTGATCACGATGTTGTGGGCGCTGACGATGCCGTCGTAGTGCGCGGTCTGCTCGAACTCAACGGGCCCGTTGGTTACGGCACGCAATTGCGTGAGATCGAACACCTGCATGCCGTGTGCGCCGGCCTCCGAGACGATGAACGCATGATTGTCGTACACCTTGATGTCACGCCAGCCGCTGCCCGGCGCCCCCGGAGTCCTGTCCAGCTTGCCGAGGTAGACCGGATTGGCAGCGTCGGTGACATCGATGAATGACGTAGCGTCTGTCATTCCTACCAGCGCGTACTCGCGATGGGTCTGCGGGTCCGTCCAGCCCCAGACGTCATTGGTCGTGACTCCACGTCGGGCGCCAATGTCCGACAGCGGCATGAATGACAGCACGTCGACGTTACGGCAGCCGAAGCCACCCGCTTCGCCATCGGAGCATTCCACCTTTCCGCCGATAATCGCCTCGTAAGCGGACTTGGTCTCGGTGAACAGCTCGGCCTGCTCGGCCCAATCTTCTCCCGCGCTCTCAAACACGTGAACCGCGCCCAGACCGTAATCGGATCCGCCTGCGGTCACCACTGCCAGGCCGCCGCTTGCGGCGAGGAATGTGCCCAGATTGTCGCCCTGTTCCACATCCTCGGCCTCCAGCTTCGAGATGCCGGTGATCACGGCGCCGTCATCGTAGGACAGCAGGTAAGTAGCCCCCGCGCCCTGATTCGCGCCCCGGGAACCAACCCAGACGGCGCCGTCGGCCACGCTGATCGCCGA
>CBDUXS010000166.1:0-3180 GCA_965371255.1 uncultured bacterium | reverse complement strand
CGGCGCCAGCCCGCGCCAGACCGGGTTGGCGTGCTGCGGGGAGAATTGTCGGAGGCCAGGCGCCAGGCGGAGGGTCTGCGCGCGCGCCTGCAAACCGGCGTTCCGCCTGACCGGGAGACCGCGCCCTACCTGACGGGTGCGAGCGAGGCCGTGGGATTTGCGCCCTACCGGGACGCATTCACAGGTCTATACAATCGTGCCGGCTTCGACGCGTTGGCTGGAGCCGAACTCAAGCGGTGTCGGCGCTACGCGCGAGACTTCGGGCTACTTCTTCTTGAAGTGCAGCCGGTAGACCTCGTGGACTTGCGCGCTACCCTGGCCACTTTGGAATCGCTGCTGCGTGGCTACGATCTTCTCAGTCGGTATTCTGATCGGCTTGTGGTCGTCGGTCTACCGGAGACGGATGCCGCCGAAACCCGGCGCATCGCCGCTCGGCTGCTACGGGCGCTGGAAGAATCCAACCAGGTTGCCGTCCGGCGCCTCTCCTACGCCCTGATGCCGGACGACGGTGCTTCGCTTTCAGTGCTCCTTGAACGGGCCGAAGAACGTCTGTCCGCCTGAGCGGGCTCCGGATCACGGCCGGCTGGCCTCAGCGGCCCGATCGATGGTGGATTTCAAGACGTCCAGGGGCGCGGCGCCGACGATCTGATACCGGCCGATCAACACAGTTGGAGTCGAAGTGATCCCGTAACGTGCGGCTTCCGCCTCTACCTCTTCCAGCGCGCTGTCGTAGCGACCGTCCTCCAGGGCCGCCTCCAGGGCTGCCGAGTCGATTCCAGCGCGATCCGCCACTTGCGCCAGCACCTGAGGATCCCCGACATCCGCTCCATCCGAGAATACCGCCCGAAACACTGCTCGATGGAAACGGTCAAACTCGGCCGGACCACAATCACGGGCGAATTCGCCTCCTTGAAGCGCCCGTCGGGTCGCCGGAGGACGATCAGGCAGGCGAAACGACAGGCCCAGCTGCGCGGCAGCCCGCCCCAACTCCTCGACGCACGACGACAGACTCGAAGAATCTTCGCTCAATAACCGCCAGTCGCGTTCCGCCTCCGGGCCGTAGATCGGCAACGGACGCCAGGCAATGGTCAGATCCGTTTCCGAGGCGAGTAGTCTCAGGCGCGAATCAGCCAGGTAGGAATGCGGGCACGCATAATCTCCATACAGGAAAGCCACCGGCGGCACGGTTATTCCCTGCCGTCACCGCTGCCGTCAGTCTCACCGGGGGCAGCGAGTGCTCGCGTCAGTACTTCGGCGAGATGCTCGCCGGACGGCAGTGGCCCGGGAGGTAGACCCGTGACCGAAATACGCTTCAAGGACCCGTCAAGCGCGGTGAATACGAGGCCGCATGAATCCCGGGCGGCGGCTTCAGCCCATACGGGTCCCGATGCCTGGACGAGCCACTCACCGCCGGCCGGAAATATCAGGCATTCGGTCGGAGTCAGCGGTGTGGCTGCGGCGCGCAGATCGTCGATGTCCAACTCCTGAAGCGCCTGCCGCGGTTCGAGTGCCACCCGCTGGCCGCCCGGTATGAACACCACCAGCGAGTGTCCCCCCTCAGCAACGCGACCTACTTCGGCTCGCTCATCCATAGCAGCGGGCTTCCTCATCGACTGGCTCCGCCGGGGCGCCGGCACGACTCTCAAGCGCCAAACGCTGGGCATCTTCCACCTCCGCCACGACTTCGTCTTCCAACTCGGCCAAACGCCCGCGTGTTACGCTATCCGTCTGGCGCCCGGGAAGCTGTAACAGGCACTCCTCATACAGGCCGATCGGGTCCTGACGTCCCCAGTACTGAAAGGTCTCCTCAGGAAAAGTGGCTCGCGCCTCCCGCTCATCGTGCGTGGCGTGCCCCCCCATTCGGAATGTTTCCGCCGCGATCACAACCGGGCCTCGACCTTCGCGACAGGCATGCACCGCAAGAACGGACGCAGCGTACATGTCCAGTACATTGTTGCCATCGACCTCGTGGCATTCGATTCCGTAACCTCTTGCCCAACCAGTGAAGCCCTTCGCACGGTGATGTTGCTCGAGGCGTGTTCCAAGTGCCACTTGATTGTTCTGTATAATGAATACGACCGGCAGCCCCAGCACCGCGGCGAAATTGAGAACCTCATGCACCTCTCCGCACTTGGTTGAGCCATCTCCGATCCACGTCAGCGCGACTCGATCCTCGCCCATGCGTTGAAAGGCGAGAGCGTACCCGGCCATCACACCGCAGAGTCCGCCTACGACGCTGATTGGAGCCACGATGCCAAGGTGAGGATCACCGAAATGGAGATCACGGCCCGCGGATGGAGCATCCCGGGTGCCCAGGTAGCCCCTCAACATATCGGCGACGGGCATGCCCATCTCATGGCAGGCTCCTGCGTTCCGGATCATCGGACCCACGACGTCGCCTCCTGGATGTCGCCGTACCGCGTGCACGGCACCTATCGTCACCGCTTCTTCGCCGGTCCCCAGCCATGCCTTCGAAATGACACCTTGCCGGACCCAGCGCTTCAGGGCGATGTCGTGCAGACGGAACCTGAGCATGCCCCGATAAAGGTCGAGCAGCTGCTCGGGGCCCAGATCCGCTATGATTGAGGCGCGGCCAGGATCCGACCGAATCGCCAACAGGTAATGCTCGATAAGCCCGGGTTCCGGTTCCCACGCGACGTACTCCGGAGGATCGTAGGCCGTGTATCGCTGCACCCTTGTCACTCCGATCCTGGAACGTAGACTGATGAATCCGGGTCGCCCGGATGTGCGTACGAAAGCACAGACGGTCGGCGACCGAGTTAAGCACGTAGTATCGTATGCGTAGCCGGGAATGTCAGCCAGCCGGCCCCGAAGTTCTGCCATACCCGGCACACCAGACCCTGGAAAGAGGCCACTGGACTTGCCCACATCCGAAAACCAACCGGGGCTGCGTGTGCCCCCCGGTGCGATTCGCATGGGAATCGTCGCGTTCATCGCGGCGAGCCTCGTCGGATTCGGGGCGCTCCTGCTGATTACACAGGACGTTCGCGGCAGCCTGAACGGATTCCGACAGTTTGATGTTCGCTGGGCTTTGCCATGTCTGGTGCTGGCTTCCCTCGATTGGATCGGCGGCGGGCTGAGGTTGTGGCTGCTCGTTATCCCGTTGAAATTTGATGTTCCGTTTCGAAGGTGCGTTCCGATCGCCGGGGCCACGGCAGC
>CBDUXS010000165.1:0-3192 GCA_965371255.1 uncultured bacterium | reverse complement strand
GGAGTGCCGGCAGCCGATTTTTTTGCCGGGGAAATAGAGCAGGTTTTGATCTACAATCGCGTTCTCACAGAACTCGAGCGCGCCGGGCTGTGGCAAGTGCTGGAGTAGCGTGCCACGCGTTGCCCGGCTGACGGGCGACAGACAAGTTTCGGCAGACAGGAGATCCGATCCAGTGAGACGAGCTTACAGGGTTTGCCTGACGGTGGGCATGGTAGCCGTTACCGGCGCGTGCGCCGGTAAACGGGCGCCGTCTACGATGGCCGTGGTCGAGCGGGGGTGGAAACAGGTCGGGGAAGCCTCCTGGTATGGTCCGGGATTCCATGGGAATCGGACGGCCTCGGGCGAGGTCTACGACATGGAAGCGATGACGGCAGCGCACAGACGGCTGCCATTCGGTGCTCGGGTCCAGGTAGTGAATCTTGATAATGGCCGGAAAACTCAGGTTACCATCAACGACCGAGGTCCGTTCGCTCGCGGTCGAATCATTGATCTGTCCCGTGCGGCTGCCCGGGATATCGGTATGCTCGGCAGAGGTACAGCCCGGGTTCGGATCGAGGTTATCTTGGAAACTACGGTGGCAAACCGTCGGGCCCGCCGGGATCCGGTGATGATTCCGGCCGGGTGCATCCTGGTGCAGGTCGGCGCCTACCGGGAGGCAAGCAACGCGGCTGAGATGGCGCGACGGCTCAGGGCACGTGGCGAGTCCGTTCGCCAGGTTTACGCTCCGAACGGCGTGACTCGAGTGCTGGTCGGACCGTTCGAGTCGGTGGCTCAGACACGCCTGACGATGGAGCGTTACGACGGCCTGTTGCGCTCCTGCGATTCCTGAGTCACCAGCCGGCGGCCCGCTTCACGAACCCGGGTAGCACTTCCGGGTAGCCTCAACGTCAAGGAACGGCAAGCGCAACAATCTCGTTGTGTCTTGTGGGGCAGAAATCAGACATCTGTATCGAGGGAGGACGTTCAATGCATTCCGCTTCTCACGCGGGAAACGGCACGAGGTTGCCGGGAATTCTCTGGATCACCGGCGCCCTGTTCGCCGCTACGTTCCTGGTGCCGTCCACGGCCAACGCTCAGTACTTCGGCCGAAACAAGGTTCAGTACGACTCGTTTGATTTCCGGGTGCTCGAAACCGAGCACTTCGGCATCTACTACTACGAGGATGGGGAGGAGGTCGTACAGCAGGCCGGACGGATGGCCGAACGCTGGTATGCCCGAATTTCCCGCTTGCTCGATTACCAGCTCAGAGGACGCCAGGCCCTGATCCTGTATACGAGCCACCCCGACTTCGAGCAGACGAACGCCATATTCGGCGAAATCGGGGAGTCTACGGGCGGCGTCACGGAAGCCCTGAAGCGGCGCATCGTGCTGCCCCTCGCCGGACCCCTGAAGGAGTCAGACCACGTAATCGGGCACGAGCTCGTTCACGCATTCCAGTTTGACATGACCAGCCTTTCGGGTGGGGGTGGCGTTGGATTCCGCGGTCCGACTGCGCTCTCGTTTCCCCTCTGGTTCATCGAGGGCATGGCCGAGTACCTGTCGGTCGGACCCGTTGACCCGCACACAGCCATGTGGATGCGCGATGCGGCGGCCTGCGGATGCAAACTCCCGACTCTGCGCGACCTCACTACGGGGCGGTACTTCCCGTATCGCTGGGGACAGGCTTTCTGGGCCTATGTCGCAGGTAACTACGGAGATGAGGCGCTCGGCAAAGTGCTGAAGGTCGCAGGCCGTTCCGGCAACGTCGAGATGGCCATTGCAACTGTTCTCCAGACATCGATTCCGCAACTGACGGCGGAGTGGCACGAGGCGATCATCGATATGTACTCGTCGGTGGCCGGGGGGGATATCGTGACGGCACGCCCGTTGCTCGTCGAGCGGGATCCTGCGGCCCGGGCCGACGGAGAGGCGCCGAATGGTCAGGAACGGCGCCCGCCAAAGATCGACAAGAAAGCGCTGCGCAAACAGGCCGGAGAAGCTCTGCGTGCACAGAACGGTGCCGCGTCCGAACTGATTTCGAAACGTCGCGGCAGCGGTGGGTTGAACGTGGGCCCGTCGTTGAGCCCGGACGGGAGCATGGTAGCGTTTCTGTCCGAGAAAGACCTGTTTTCGATCGAGATGTTCCTCGCGAACGCCGAGACAGGTGAAATCTTACGGCGATTCACGAAAACCGCATCGGATCCGCATTTTGAAAGCCTCCAGTTCATCAACTCCTCCGGCGCCTGGCGGCCGGACGGCGGCGCGTTCGCGTTTGGAAGCGTGGTCAAGGGCAGCCCCGCCATCACGGTCATCGATCCACGGACCAGCAAGAAACTTGACGAGATTCGGTTCGATGAGCTTGGCGAAGTCTACACTCCGTCATTCTCACCGGACGGCAGCCGGATCGCGTTTGCAGCGGTGGTCAACGGGTTCACGGACATCTTCATCGTAGATCTGGATACCAAGAACATCGAGCGGCTCACGAATGACCAGTATTCGGATCTACAGCCGGCCTGGTCTCCGGACGGAGCGACGATCGCGTTCGTGACCGACCGCTTTTCGACAGATCTCGCGACGCTCGAATACGGGCCGTACCGGATTGGACTGTTCGACCTGGCGGACAAGGAGATCACGCCACTGCCCGCCTTCGGGAAAGGCAAGCACATTGATCCGCAATGGGCCGCCGATTCTCAGAGTCTGTATTTCGTCACCGATGTCAGCGGAATCAGCAATGTGTACCGGTACGAGTTCCAGGGTGGCCAACTCTACCAGGTCACGAACATGTACACGGGCGTGACAGGCATCACACCGCTCAGCCCGGCGATCTCCGTCGCGTCCTCGGGCACGAGGCTCGTCTATACGGCATACCAGGTTGGAAATTACGATCTGTACATGATCGACGATCCGGCCGAAATGGCGGGTGTCCCGATTGCTGCGGCAATTCCGGGTGTGAGCCCGGCGCTGCTGCCTCCGAAGGACAGGAGCCCCGGACTGCTGAACGTGCTGCTCGACGAGCCCGAGCTCGGACTGGTGGATCCGGTTACGTTCGAGGTCGAGGACTACAGCGCAGGCCTGACGTTGGATTTCATCTCGCAGCCCCAGGTGGGGGCCGGCGTGGATCAGTTCGGAACAACGTTTGCCGGCGGGATCGCTTTGTTCTTCAGCGACATGCTCGGCAACCGCAATCTGAGCACCGTGGTCAACATCAACACC
>CBDUXS010000164.1:0-3203 GCA_965371255.1 uncultured bacterium | reverse complement strand
CCCCACTCCGGCGGATCCGTGCTGCGACACTTGGGCGCGCCGCCGCCTCCCCATTCGTCCGAGAACAGGAGCTTGGTGCCGTCGTTGCTGAACGTCGCTGAGTGCCAGTACGAGAAATTGGAATCGGAAACGGCCGCCAAGCGTGTCGGGTGGGCCGGATCACTGATGTCGAGCAGCAGGCCGTAGCCGCCGCATGCTCCGCCGGCCAGACCGATAGCAGGATAGAGCGTAATGTCGTGGCATTGCGTGGGACCTGTCGGCTGACGATTACCGCCACCGCCTACCAGCTGCGCGATGATGTCGGCGAGCGCCTCCCGCAGGGCCGTGCTGTCCGCGGCGGTCGGGGCTCCGCTGCCCTCCCGGGCGACTACGATGCTGTCAAGCATGGGCTCGACGAATCTTGATGGCAGTACGCGCTCCTGGCCAAAAATATCGGCGATGAATGCACCACTGGCTCGCGCCTCTTCCATCGCTGCGATGTCCGCCGGTGCATCACCATGTCTGGGCGGCGCCTCGAGATTCTCGAAAATACGCGGAGAAGATACGATGGCGGCTTGATCCGGATGGGCCAGCGGGACACGTACAACCTCGATCCGGAACAATGCAGAACCAGGATCTTCGTCAGGCATGGCGTCCGAGCAGCCCGCCAGCTCGTTGGGAGAACGCACTCTCGAGGACCCCGAGACGTACACGTACACGTTGTCCGCATCGTCGGGATCGACAAGCAGTGAGTGCGTGTGAGAGCCGCGGCACGTCTGGACATTGCCGACGTTGACGGGATTCTCGAGGTCGCTGATGTCGAAGATCCTCAGCCCACGCAGCCGTTCCGCACTGACTGTGTCCGCTACACCCTGGCCACCGCAATCCAGGCGCCCGCCCAGACCTTCGCCCGACACGAACAGCAGGTTCCGATACACGGAGACATCACTCTGGGATGCCGGGCAGAAGAATCCCCGGCGGAGTTCCGGATTCGCCGGATCCGAGATATCCCACACCTGAAAGCCGTTGTAATTGCCCTGGATCGCATAATGATCGATGAATGAAAGGTCGGAATTCGTAACGCCGGCGAACGGTTCGGGAGACGGAGTGCTCGACAGGAGCCGCATGTTCCACACGGCCTCCTCCGCATCCCAGAGTCCGGCAGCCAGGCCGACGCGCGGATCCGAATCCGGGAGCTTGGCCGTAACATCCGCCATCGGCTCCACGATGACCTGCGGCTCCGAGTAGACGGATGCAGAGGATGCGCAGGCAGCCAGCGAGACCAGACCGAATGCGAGTCCGGCTGCCCGGACCGACTTCAGCATTGTGGACATTAGCGATTCCGTTTCGAATTTTAGATGTGTCGATGGGGGAAAGGAGACGATCAAGCGTCACCATCCCCGAACAATAAATCGCTCAGCATCAGCTGCATGCGCTCGATTTCACTCGACTGGTCGGCGCCGATGTCCGAGGCCAGCTTGAACATTGTCTGCTCCCGGGCCGCGCCCTGGGTGGCGAACAAGTCGTTGACCATGGTGAGTGCGCCTTCGTGATGCTGGATCATGTATACCAGAAACAGCCGGTCGAATTCATCTCCCGTGGCCGCTTCCATCTCAGCGAGTTGATCCGCCGTGAGCATTCCGGGCATGTGGACGGGGTCATCGGGCTCGTTCATATCATCCGATCGGGGATGCGGCGACGGCAGATCCCGGTCCGTGAGCCAGCGCTGCATCAAGGCGATTTCGTCTTGTTGCGCATTGATAATCCGGGCCGCGAGTGTCTTCAGGCGGCCACTCGGGCTGCGTGACGGAACCATGTCAGCCATGGTCAGCGCCTGGACATGATGGTGAATCATCCCGGCCATGAACTCGATGTCAGCATGAGTGAACGAGCTTCGAACGCTGTCCGCCAACGCAACCTGAACTGCGGGCGTGGTGTTGATGGGAACGTCGGATGGTGGCGACCCCGACACCGCAGAACTGCACGCCCATAGCGCGGAGGCCGCGGCGACCGGAATGATTCTATGTAGCATGCTCCAATTCTACTCCGGTGGGGGTACTCTTCCAAGCCTCCTCGACCGCGACCGCAGCATGCCCCTGTTGCGCCGTGCTGTTTTGCGTTCCCGCGTTTGCCGTCGATACGTTCCTGCCGGCCAGAATCCAACTTTATCCGGAGCGGAAGACCATGCGGACCACAGTTCACCCTCGGTTCCTCGTACTGCCGGCCTTCGCGCTTCTCCTCACGTCCTGCAACGCAACGGAAGACGCAGCATCTCTCGAAGTCTCAGAAGCAACTGTGTCGCCCAGTCCCTACCTCTACGTGTGGGCCGGAGACGCGGATTCCGAGGAGGGCGACACGGACTTCCTTGCGGTGGTGGACGCTGACCCTGAGAGCCCGACCTACGGATCCGTGCTGGGGACCGCCCCCGTTGGATCGGTGGGGAACGATCCCCACCATGCCGAGATGGTAGCACCGACCGACGGGCTGCTGTTTGCCAACGGATTCGACGGGAACCGGACCTTTCTGTTCGACCTGTCTTCTCCCGCCGAACCGGCGCTGGTGAGAGAACTCGACCCGATACCGGGCTACGCATTTCCGCACAGCTTCTACCGTCTCGAGAACGGGAACGTGGTAGCGACCTTCCAGCGAGCCGATGAGAGCCGCCCGGGTGACATCGGCGGTCTGGCCGAATTCGATGCGAACGGTGGTCTGGTGCGCGTGGCTTCCGCCGTCGATCCCGATTTCGAAGGCGACATGATCCGGCCATACTCAGCCGTGGTGCTTCCCGAGATCGATCGCGTTCTGACCACGAATTTTTCCATGACGCTCGAGCGTACGGACAACGTGGTTCAGCTGTGGCGGCTGTCGGACCTCAGCCTGATCGCCACGCTGCCACTCCCAGTCCTTCCGGCCGCCGAAGGTCCCGATTGCTTCATGGAACAGATATTTCTTGAAGAGGACTGCTCGCCAGCCAGGGTTCCCGGTGAAGATCGCCCATTTGAAATACGAGCACTTTCCGACGGCTCCGCGATCCTGAACACGATCGCCTGTGGCTTCTACAGGATCCACGCGATGGACACAGAGGAGCCCAGGATCCATGTCGTCATGAACTGGCCGGAGACAGTCGGGTGTGCCGTGCCCACCATGGTCGGAAAGTTCGAAGTGGTGCCGAACATGGTCACGAATGAAATCGTAACACTCGACGTGTCCGAGCCGGCGAGTCC
>CBDUXS010000163.1:0-3245 GCA_965371255.1 uncultured bacterium | reverse complement strand
TGCCGGATGATCCGCCGCCGTCGGCGAAAGCTCGGTCCCAGCAGCAGGTAATAGCCGGGTTCAAGCCAGGGGAGCGCCTCTCGGTAGCGGGCGAGTCGTGCGCCAATGGACCGCTTGAACCAGCGGCCGAAACCTACCGGCCGAAACTCGAACCAACCGTGATACGGTCCCGGTTCTCCCGTATACAGATCGTGCATTCCGGCCACCAGGACGCAATCCAGATCGACGGCGTGCCACCCCGCCTGTCCGAGGACCGCCGGGATCGACTGTCGCGGGAATCCGGCAGCCAGCTTGATGCGGCACAGACGCTCTTCGTTGACGGCGGAGATGAGCCGTCCATCCTCCACGACGGCAGCACCGCTCTCGTATTCCGTGGTGATTCCGAGAACCTTCACAAATCCCCTGACTCTTGGTGTGCCGGCTGCACCGTGCCCCGGCGTATCAGCCGATTACCTGGTACGGATCGAAAGTGCAAGTATAATACCCGTCGCGGAACAGCCTCGAAGAGCCTCAGGCGGGCGGGAGCATCCCCTGCGCCCGATACCACTCGCCCGTGCGTCGCAATCCTTCATCCAGACCGACCGCAGGTGCATAGCCGAGTTCCGTTCTCGCCCGAGTGATATCGAACGCCCGGTTCTGCCGGAACCAGTCTACGCGCCGAGGAAAGATCGGCGGTGCGATGCCGAACGGCTTGCACACTGCTTCGCAGACATATCCGGCCGCGACCAGAGGCATCACCGGATAGTGTGGGATCCTGACGTCAACGCCAAGCGCCTCGCCCACCATGGTCACGATCTGCTCGATCTCGAAGAATTCCTCGTCCGCGATCAGATACGGTCGACCGCCGCTGATGTCGCTTTCCTGGGCCAGGAGGAAGGCATCCACGAGATTATCGAGGAACAGCGGATGATACAGCGTGTGCCCCGAGCCGAACATTGGAAATGTCCCGCTCGCGACCCGGCGAAAAATCATGAAGAACCGTTCGGGGTCTCCCGGGCCGTAGATGGCTGCAGGCCGCAACGTGACGGCGGACAGGCCATGTCTCTCGCAGTACTCCGTTACGAGCGGCTCGGCCCGGTACTTCGTTCGCTGGTAGTAGTCTGCGGGTGCGATCGGCGCGTCTTCGTCGGCCGGCGGGTTCTCGACATTTCCGTGGACGCCGCAGGTACTGCAGTTGATGAAGCGGCGCACTCCGTGCCGTACCGCCGCGTCGAGTACGACTCGGGCGCCTCCCACGTTGACATCGTCGTAATGACTGCGGGAGACGTCGAGCTCCCGGAATGCGGCGGCCACGTGATGTACGACTTCGACGCCCTTCATGCACCGGTCCACGACCTCCGAATCGGTCACCGAGCCGCGCACCATCTCCGCGCCCATTTCCCTGAGTTCGCTCTCTCGCTGGCCGGGCTGGTAGTCCAGTGAGACCACGTCATGTCCGATCTCGACGAGGCGCTGTACGAGAGCGGCTCCCGTGAAACCCGTGCCTCCGGTTACCAGAACTTTCATGTAGTCGAAGCCTCCGTATGAGTCGATTGCCCTGTGAGATGTCTTGCACTCAGAGCGAAGCCCGCGGCCGAGTGTCCGATCCATCCGACCCCGACGCCGTGCAGCAGACCCTCCAGTCCCCACCTGGCTCCTACGGCCGCGCCCACGGCCGCCAGCACGTTGAACGTGGCCAACGCCTCGAACGACAGCAGCTCCGGGGTCATCAGGCGATCCAGGTGATGGAGAAACAATGCGCCGCCGGCTACTCCCCAGTACGACACGGCCTCTCCCCAACGGAAATCCTCTCCGGGATCCGGGTCGGGTCCCCGGGAGCCCCATAGTGCCCCCCAGCCAAACAGGGCCGTGAGCAGAAAGCCTCCGACGAAGAATGCAATCGGAACGAACGCCGTAGTGAGGCCGAAGGTCAGCGCGACTACGGCCGCACCGAGCAACACGAAATTCGTGCCCTGATCGAGCAGCAGAGAAACGCCGAATCTTGGTTGGCCTGAAACTGCGACGATGCCACGAACGATGCTGCGCCGGCCAGCGTTCCGATGAAGATCAGCGCCAGAGTGCGCGGGTCGAGGTCGTACACGATCCAGCTGAGGCACGTGATGGCCGCGCCAAACAAGCTGGCTGTAACGAGAACGCGCCCCAAGAGCCGTGGCCCCGGATCCATGCGGTGTCTGTTGACGATTCCGTCGGCGCCCAGAGGCGCCGTGCGCGACGTGAAGTTCAGGATAGCCACGACGAGCCCGAGCAGTCCGTACTCCGGCTTCGGCAGGGCCCGGGCGAGGAGCAGCATCGCCCCCGAAAATGCGGCGCCGGCCAGACTGTATCCGGCCGCAATCCGTAGTGCCGGCGAATTCCATAGACCGCGAATCGCGGTTCTGATCATGCCCAATATCCGATGAGACAGTCCTGTTTCAGCGCCAACGCGGCGTCGGGGCCTCCGAGTGCAGAATCCGCGCCGCCGCTTGGCGCAGGAACGGGTCCGGACAGGTCGGTTTCTGCCCCAAGGAGACAGCCTGCGTTGCGGAGACGCAACAGGACGTCGAGTTTCCTGTTGGCCGCCTGCACCACGCTGGCGTGCGAAACGGCTTCCGGCCGGCTTTCCGCCGCCAGGAGACGGGTCGCGCCCGGCATACCCGTTGCATCTCCGGGAAGCATGACAAGACCGGCGCCGGACCTCTCGATCGTTGTGCCCGCGTACAATGAGTCGGCGAACATTCAGCCGCTCGTGGAAGCGGTCCGCAATGCGCTACCGGATGTAGATTGGGAGCTCGTACTCGTCGACGACGGGAGCACGGACGACACTCGGGACAGCATCAGGCAGGCGGCGGCATCCGACGATCGGATTCGCCTCATCGCACTCGCCCGTAACTTCGGTCAGACCGCGGCGATGCAGGCCGGCTTCGATCACGCGCGCGGTCGGGTCGTCGTGAGCATGGACGGCGATTTACAGAATGACCCCACGGACATTCCCCGACTCCTCGCGAAGCTGGACGAGGGCTTCGACCTGGTGGTGGGGTTTCGCGTGGCTCGACAAGACAAGTTGATCACTCGGAAGATCCCATCCTGGATCGCGAACCGGATCATCGCCCGCCTGACCGGGGTCCGCATTCGGGACAACGGGTGTAGCCTCAAGGCGTACCGACGAGACATGCTGGACCGGGTCGTCCTCTACTCCGACATGCATCGCTTCATCCCGGCGATGGCAGTGGCGACAGCCGGGGCCAGGGTTGCTGAGATACCGGTTC
>CBDUXS010000162.1:0-3247 GCA_965371255.1 uncultured bacterium | reverse complement strand
GCCCTCGAGTGCGCCCGTGGCGAGGGCAAAGATCGTATCGCCGTCCCAGGGGGTGTGGGCCGGTGACACCGTGCGAGCGATCCCGTCATGGGCCATCCGCGCCACCTTGGTCGCCTCGGCCTGCGTGAGGCCGGCGTTCGTCGCGACGACCCCGATGACTGTGTTGCTGCCCGGCATGGCGGGGATTGGGATGCCCTCTCGAATCAACTGGCGCGCGTCCAGCAGCCCGTCTCCCGCTTCACTGCGAACGCCCGCGATTACCTGGCCGGACGCCGGATCGATGATGTCGCCGACCGCGTTGACCGCGACGATCGCCGCGACGATCAGGCCGCTCGGCAGGCGAATCGAAGCCGTGCCGATGCCCCCCTTCATCGCCCGGTCCATCCCCCGGAGTTTCCCGACCGTAGCGCCGGCGCCCGCACCCACGCTTCCCTCCGGAACGGGTCCGTAGGCCGACATGGCGTTAACCGCCGCGCGGTAGCCGCACTCCGCGTCCGGGCGGATCGATCCGTCACCGACCGACAGGTCGAACAGGACCGCGGCGCTGACAATCGGAATGACTCCTCCTCCGAATTCGAACCCGACACCCTGTTGCTCCAGGTACCGCGACACGCCGCCCGCCGTCTCGAGGCCGAACGCGCTGCCTCCCGACAGCACGACCGCATGAACTTTCTGAACCAGGTTCGCGGGATCCAGCAGGTCCGTGTCGCGCGTGCCCGGGGCCCCGCCCCTGACGTCCACGCCGCCGACCGCACCATCCGGCGTCAGGACCACGGTGCAACCGGTAGGACGCGTGTCCAGGGTCTCGTGTCCGACGAACACGCCGGGTACCAGGCCGATGCCCGTCCGCGGAAACATTTCGTCTGTGCGCTCGACGATCACGGCGTCCGCCGATTCCACGACCGCGTTCTGGGCGCACGCAACCGTGGGAATTGCCACGATCGCGGCAGCCCACAGCACCAGCACCGCTCGATTCGGATTCATGCTCATCGTGTCCTTCGCTCGCGTTCGCACCCATGTGATCGGCGCCTGAGACATGTGGCGCCCGCGACGACGCCACACGTCGCCAAACGACTCGCTCAGGTGGCTTGCCGCAACGCGACGCTCACACCATCTGGCCCGGACCTGTTGCACGCCCGCCACCACGGCGTGGACGTTGATCGCTAACTCGTGTGACAATCAACTGTTGCACATAGGCACGCCGGTTGCCGTACAGGCAGACATGAACCAGCAATCCAATCTGCCCACGAGCCCGGAACAACTCCTGGCGAGCGCCGTACGCGCCGACCGGTCCAAGCACGTACTCAGCCTGTTCCTCGCCATCCAGCGCGAGGAGATCGATCAAGACCTGGGGCGCGTGTTGGCACGCGCCCTGCGACGAGTACCGGCAGGTCGGCCGCTCCGCCGGGAGCGAGACCGAAGAATCGTTCAGGCCGTGCGCCTCCTCGTGCCCGACATGGAGCCGGGGGACCGTCGCCTGAAGGAACTCAACCTGCGGCTGCGTGACGCCGAGCGTCGGGCTGGATTGAGCCGCTGAGCGGACAATACGATGAGCAGATGTGACAACTGGCATACACAGGGGCTGCTGCGCAGCCCGGATTCCGAGGATTCAAGGGCCGCGGATCTGGATGCCGCCACTCGACGCATTGCGTTGTTTCTCCACGCGTCGGTCCGGACCGTCGAGACGAACCTGCCCGGTTCTCTGCTGACGGTCCTGTGCCGTCTGCCTGACGCCACGCCACTACGGCGCTCGCAGGATCACATCGTCGTGCGTGACCTGCAGCTGTTGTTCGATCAGATCGAGGCCGACGATCTTCGTCGTCCGCGGCTGAAGTTCCTGCTGGAAGCGGCCACCTATCGGTCACGCATGCAGTAGCAGGTCGTTGAACAACCGGGGCGAGCCGCGTAAGGCGCGCCACGGCCGTCGCACCCATATATTCCCACCTTTCGTACACATCATTTCGGGCCTCGCACGGGGTCCGGGCGTTCCGATACGGGCCTTTAATGATCATCACGCTGACCAACGGGGCAGATGCCGGGCGTGTTCGCGACGCGCTGGCCGACCTCGGCCTGTGGACCCGGGAATTCTCGGGCACGCGCGGGTGCACGCAGTTCTTCGTGCTGGCCCACTCCCTGGCGGTCGATCCATCGGCGGTTCTCGCCATCGAAGGCGTCGCCGAGCTGGCCGAAGCGGCGTCGAACCACCCGCTCGTCGATGCCCTGGGCCCGGAAGTGGACATCGGAGGTGTGCGGATCGGCGGCACCGCACCGCCCGTCCTGTTTGCCGGGCCCTGCAGCGTCGAATCGGAAGATCAGATTCACACGGTCGCACGCCGTCTCTCGGGCCTCGGTGTACGGTTTCTGCGCGGCGGCGCGTATAAGCCCCGCACCTCTCCCTACGAATTTCAGGGACTCGGGCGCGAAGCGCTCCACTGGATGCGGGCCGCGGCAGATGAATCCGGCCTGCTCGTCGTGACGGAGGCGCTGTCCGAATCTTCGCTGGCAGATGTCGCGGAGGTCGCCGACCTGATTCAAATCGGATCGCGCAACATGCACAACTCACCGCTGCTCAGTGCCGCGGGTCGCACGGGGCGGCCGGTACTCGTGAAGCGGGGCATGGCGGCGACCGTAGAGGAGTGGCTGTCCGCAGGTGAGTATTGCCTGGCGCACGGTTCGCCCGCTGTCGTGTTCTGCGAACGCGGCATCCGGAGCTTCGACGACGGTACGCGAAATCTGCTTGACCTCGCCGCTGTCGCGCTCCTGCGTCATGCGCACGAGGTGCCTGTGATCGTCGATCCGTCCCACGGTATCGGCCGTCGCGACCTGATACTCCCGCTGAGTCGCGCGGCGATCGCGGCGGGTGCCGCGGGCCTGCTTGTCGAGGTGCATCCGCAGCCGGGTTCGGCACTCAGTGACGGTCCCCAGGCGATTTCCTTCGAGGCCGTCGCCGAACTCGCGGCCGTTCTCGAAGTGGATCTGCCGGCGGCCCTCGCGAGCAAGAGCTGAGCGGCCGCACGATCATGCGGCCCCGGTCGCCGGTGCCCGCTGCGTGTCTGGGGGAGGCGTTCTCTCACGGGCTCGACTCTCCTGCAGCCGGTCAAGCCGCCTTACTGCTGCTCGCGGTCGATCTCCCGCCCGACACGGATCCGCTCGACGTGTGGGTGGCTCTTCCCGACGAATTCGGCGTGTTCTGGGAGACGGCGACTGAGACCATTGCGAGCGCCGGGATCTGCCTCGGAATCGATCC
>CBDUXS010000161.1:0-3258 GCA_965371255.1 uncultured bacterium | reverse complement strand
GCCGCCCGATCGATTGATACGCCACGGGCCGACCGCTCGCCAGCGGCCCTGCGTCATTCCCGATCAGCTGCCGATATGTACGACACATTCCCGCGTCGATCCTCGGCGCCGGTGCTCCCAGAGGAATATGCCCTGCCACCGGCCCAGCCCAAGCCGTCCGTCGAAGATCGGAATGGACAGACTGGTGCTCGTCAAGGCTGCCTTGATGTGTGATGGCATGTCGTCCGCGCCCTCGTGCGTGTGCGTGAACTGCGGATCGTCCTCCGGCACCAACCGATTCAGCCAGGCCTCCAGATCACGCCTGGCAGACGGATCGGCGTTCTCCTGAATCGTGAGACTCGCCGACGTGTGCCGGATCATTACCGTGCACAAACCCTCCGATACGCCCTCCCGTGCGACCACGCTCTCGACCTGACTCGTGATCTCCAGCAGTCCCTGACCACCCGTCTTCACCTCGAATTCCCGGATCATATGCGCCGTCTTTCCTCAATTCACATCGGCGGGGACAAGTACCCATCGGCGGGGCCCTGCCGCGGGATTCGCCTGCGACTGTATTTATGTATTTTTCCACCGACTATCCACATAACTTCCACATATTGTTTTTTAAAAAAACTAGATTCGCAGGCGGGGAATCGGGATGAGGTATCCACAATACTCAAACCCCCGACCACTCCGAAGAGCGCCCGGGGGCATGAGGAAGGATTCTGTGTCCGTTTCGAACGCGGCTTCCTGGTCGGTTGCGCTCCCTCCCAGTACTCGACTGGCCGTGCTTTCGCACCTGACGCCCGGTCAGCTATTGGAACCTTCCGCCCTCGTTTGAGAACTTCCGGCCCCTCCGAGCCTTGCCTGTCGTCGCGCATTTCGGAACGGCGGCGATCCGGTTTCGCCGGTGCCTCCTCCGCAGCACGGGTACAATTATAAAATAATTTTTTTGAGAATCAAGTGTTCGGGAGTGTCTACTACTGTTTTTCGAAAAACACGATCCGCATCATCACGCAGTACTTACCATACCGTCGGAGAAACCTTCCGGATCTATCTGGCGACGAGAGCCGCGTTCAGCTGTCTCACATCTCTTCCATCGACCACCACACCGTGACGCTTCACCAGATCCACCACCCGGTTAAGCAGGGCCTGTTCGGGCAGGGTACGCTTCAGCCCCTCGACGGTCGCTATCAGCACGAGCAGATCCCGGCTGCGGGACAATGCCACGTTCAGCATGCGGGGAAAGTCAGGATTGCGACGTTCGTCCAGAAACCAGCTCCCGTCAGGCGGCGCGTCGACGGTGTCGAACACGACTACCTGCTTCTCCCGGCCCTGGAACCGGTGGATGGTGGCTATTTCCAGACCGTCGGGCGCGGCGCGCCCGAGTCTCGATCTGACCAGCTTCCTCAACTCGCGTACCTGAATCCGGTACGGCGCGACGACGGCCACGTCCTGGATTCCCTGACGTCCGAGCAGCTCCAGCACGCGGAGGATTACTTCGATGTGCTGGTCGTTCTGCCGCGACCGATCACGTCGAGTCACACGCGGGTTTAGACCGGCCGTGTCTACGAGAACGAGCTCGCGACCGCTCTCGACCTCGGGCCTGCCATCCCGGAGCCGGCCGCCATAAAACAAGTCGCCGATCAGCGCACGGATAGCCGGACGCATGCGATACTGCTGGTCCAGCATGGAACACAGACGGTCGTGGGGAGACGGCAATCCGCCATCCGAGTCCAGCACGCCGGCCGCCCGGAATATGTCCCGCCGCATCCACCTGGTGGCCAGCTCCCCCCGTGACTGGACGACGGCCGGTAGCTGTTGAAAGTCACCAAAAATCGCGACTCGCCTGCTGGCGAGACAGGCCGCGAACAGGGCGTATGGCAACGTGGCCGAACTTGCTTCGTCGATGAGCAGACTGTCGAATCGCAACGAGGCAAGTTCGTCCCGGATCGCCAGCCGGGCGAGCGTCGTCAGGACGACATCGGCGGATTCCACGACCCGTCGGATCGCTGCCTGGTAGGCCGTCGCCACTCGTGTGGCCAGCGCCGCGTCCGTCGGATCTCCCGAGCGCCTGGCTGCCGCCTGCACACGGGCTGCCGTCGTCGCCAGCGAGTCGTCATCTCCCTGTTTGAGCCCAAGCCGGGACGACAGTTCGGCAATGGCGCGCGACAGGCCGCCGGGCTGCAGGCGCTCTGCCCGCGTGACCGCCGCGTCGATCCCCAGAGCCGGGTCCGACCCGGGCATCAGACCGGCGCCGAATCGCAGAATCCGGTTTGCCTCGACCGCTCCCGGACCGAGCTTCGCAGCAACTCGAGCCGCCGCCTCATCCACCGCGACGTTCGTGGTGGCCACGATGAGCACGTGCCCGTCTTCCGCCAGCGCGGCCCCCGCATGGCCAAGGACACGGGTCTTGCCGGTACCCGGCGGACCCCAGATGAATTGGACGTCGCTGCCCAGAACCCGTGCGAGTGCGGCCACCTGGGAGTCGTTCAGTCCCGTCGCATGAACGGTCTCGGGACGTTGCTCCCCCACTCGCGGGAACACCTGTCCGAACAGCTTGAGCGCCGTTGCCACATGAAACTGCTCGGGATTCCTGCCGATCTGCGCCAGCCGGTCGTCCAGGGCCTCCAGCATCCAGGTCGGATCGAAAGTCAGCAGGCCGGGGCCGGGATGGGGACCCAATCGGGCATCCGTGGCGACCCGGAGGACATTGCGCGCGGCTTCGAACCGAACCACGAAACCAAACCCGGAACCGGATTCCGTCTCGATCGACAAAGCGTCGTCTACGCGAATCGAGTAGGTCCCGGAAGAAAGTTGCCAATCGTACAGATGCGAAGAACTGGAACCGGTCACCCGAGCGCCCGCCGTCGCCGGAACGGGGTCGGCCAGGCCCCGGCGCTCGAGGTCGTCCCGCACGGCTTCGATTTCCTCTCGTACGGCTCCCCGGCAACCATCGAGCAGCGGCCGCAGGTCATTCTGGTGTTTTTCGGTCATCGGGACGAACCTATGGGACGATTGTCCGCCGGGCCCGCCCCGACCTATGGTGGCGCGCGGATATCGAGTCCACGGAGGAGACGTTGGCATGATTGAGCCGGATCAGAAGGGATCGACGGAGGTTGCCGATTTTCGCGCTTCGGCCGATCGGATGGCCGAATGGATCGAAGCATACAGGGATCGGCTCCATGAATTGCCCGTGCTGTCCGCCGTGCGACCGGGGGACATCGCGGCCGCCATCCCCGTGGAGGCCCCGGAGTCGCCGGAATCCTTCGAGAGCAT
>CBDUXS010000160.1:0-3274 GCA_965371255.1 uncultured bacterium | reverse complement strand
GAGGCATCGATACCCTTCGACTCACCGCGTACTTCGATGTCTGTGAATTCGAGCTGGGCGCGCGGCGGATCCTCCTGAAGCGTCAGAATCTTGCCGTGGAGCAGGGAGCCGGCGGGAATCAGCGTCTCGCCTTCAGCGCCGAATATCGGAGCCGAAACAGTGGCAGTGAACCCGCTGCCGGGGCCATGCCTGTTTGAGTCGAGCGTCTGGTTGAGCCGGATCTTCAGCACCGTGCCGGCCGGAACTTCAGCATGGTCGGCCGCGGCCCCCACGCCGCAAGCGGCCAGCGCCGTGGCTGCGATCACTGAAGCAAAGCGAATGCGTCCTGGCATCTCAAGTACCTCGTCGGTTTCGGGGGGTATCCGTCTCCATCTATCGCACAAAGCAATCCGCGTGCCGCGCGGTGAGACATCCGTAAGCGCCTCAACGCCATTCTATTAGAGCGAACCGTGCCCTGTCAGATGCTACGTCGCATCCCCGAATTCAGGGAGATTTTCCCCGCCTCGGGAGCGTTGAGGACGGGGAGAATTCCCCGATCTCGCTCGCAGAAATTTGATTCGGGGGAGATCTTTCGCGAGATTGACGCCCCCAAACCCCTGGAGGGCCGTAATGCCAGATGATGTACTGTCCGTTCTCGTCGTGGATGATGACGAGACGATGCGCGAGGTTCTGACCGTTCGGCTCGAAGACTGGGGCTACAAAGTCACCGCCGCCGCCGATGCATCCGAAGCCCGTGCGGCGATCGAGGACCATCAGCCCACGATTGTGCTCACCGACATCGTGCTCCCCGGGATGTCGGGCCTCGACCTGCTCCGGCACCTCAAGGCAGACGACCCCGAGCGCCCCGTCATTCTGATGACGGGCCACGGCACCGTCGACCTGGCCGTCGAGGCCATGAAGCAGGGCGCCGAAGACTTCCTCACGAAACCCATCGAGACGGACAAGCTGCAGGCGGCACTCAAGGCCGTACTCGCGGACCTGTCGCTGAGGAAGCGGGTTGCCGACCTCGACTCGCAACTGGAAGACGAACCCGGATTCGCCGGCATGATCGGCCGCAGCGAAGCCATGATGGAAGTGTTCGCGATGGTGAAGTTGCTGGCCGAGAACGAAGCCACCGTGTTCGTCATCGGCGCGAGCGGTACGGGCAAGGAGCTCGTCGCCCGTTCGATCCATGCCCTCAGCCGCCGGTCGAAGGGGCCGTTCATCGCGATCAATTGTTCGGCGATCCCCGACGGACTCGTCGAGAGCGAACTATTCGGCCACATGAAGGGAGCGTTCACGGGCGCGACGCAATTGCGACTCGGAAGCTTCGAACTCGCTGACGGTGGCGTCCTGCTGCTGGACGAGATCTCCGAGATGCCGGTCAGCCTGCAGCCGAAATTGCTGCGGATACTCGAGGAAGGACGTGTCAGGCGCGTCGGCGGCAGCCGGGATATCGAATTCGATGTGCGCGTCGTGGCTGCGACGAACCGGCCGATCGAGGACGCGATCCGGCGGGGTCTGCTGCGCGAGGATCTCTACTTCCGCCTCGCCGTGTTCGAGATCCAGCTTCCCGAACTCAAGGATCGCCATGGAGACATTCCGCTGCTCGTCCAGGCGTTCATCCGGGAGTTCAACCGGAAGCACGGCACGAGCGTCGGCGGCGTGCGTGACGAAACGATGGCGCTCCTGGAGGATTACCGCTGGCCCGGCAACGTGCGGGAACTGCGAAACGCCATCGAGCGGGCGACCATCGTTGCCCGGGAAGGTTGGATTGAGACCGGACACCTGCCCCTGTTTCTGCGGGCGCCGCGCGGCAGCGATCCGACGATCACGCTCGAGATTGGCGGGACGACGGCCGAACAAGCGGAGAAGGAACTGATCCTGAAGACTCTCGAGCACGTGAACCAGAACAAGGCCGAAGCCGCCCGGCGGCTGGATCTGGACGTGAAGACGATCCGCAACAAGCTGAAGCGATACGAGGAAGATCCGGCGGAAGTGTGAGAGTCTCGACGAAGCTGTGGGCGGGCTATGGCCTGTTGCTGGTGTTGATGGGCTCGCTGCTCGCCTACCATGTGAACATCATCCGCGAACTCACCGACGCCCAACAGCGGCTGACGGCGGTATCGGTGCAGGTGTCCGTCACCAGCGCGGAGCAGTTGTACCGCCTCGATCGACTGCTCGAAGCGGGCAGGAAGTACGAAGTATCCGCGGACAGCGGCTATGCGTCGCTGTATGCCGCGATTGTCGTCGAGCTCGACAGCGCGATCGCCGGACTGGAAACGATTTCCCGCGGCGCACTCGAGGCTGAGGAAGTAGCCGATCTGGTCACCCTCTGGGCGGCGTTTCGAGCCTCGGCCACCGAGGGTTCAGCCGAGGGTTCAGCCGGGGGCGCTCCCTCCGGCGCACCCCGCGGCAAACCCGCCGCCGTTCCCGCGACACCCGTTCTGGCCAACCAGGTGGACGCCATCAAGCAGGCCGTAATCGACGTGTCGCAGGCCAGCCGCGCCGTGATGCGCTCCGAGATGGACCGCGGTGCGCGCGATCTCTCCCGGGCACGGCAAAGCGCCTGGATCGTCGGTGGTGCCGCACTGCTGGCGGGCCTCACGATCATTCTGCTGATCATTCGATCGATATCCGGGTCCCTCGGCAGCCTGTCCGCCGCGACCCGCCGTGTCGCGGCAGGGGAATTCGGCCATCGCCTCGAGGGCTCGCACGATAAGGAGTTCCGGGAACTTGCGCGGAATTTCGATGCGATGGTCAAGCAACTGGGTGAAGTGGATGAACTGAAGCGCAACTTCCTGTCCGGGATCTCTCACGATTTGAAGAGTCCGCTCGCCTCGATCACGGAAGCGATGCGCGTGTTGGTGGACGGAGTGCCCGGTCCTGTGAACGAGCGTCAACGGCGGCTCCTGGAGCTCGGACTGGCGAGCGGTGATCGGCTGTCAGCAATGATATCGGATCTGCTCATTCTGGCTCAGCTGGAGTCGCAGGCCGTGCGATACTCATTCGAACCGACGGACGTCGCGGCCATCGCCCGGCAAGCGGTCGAGAGAATGGAGGCGCGTCTGGAGCAGGCGGGAGTGGCGGCGGACGTGGAGGCACCCGAATCGCTGGTCATCGAGTGCGACGAAGCACGCGTCTCGCAGGTGATCGAAAACCTGTTGGACAACGCGCTGAAATTCTCGCCGGAGGGCGGTATGGTCCACGTCGAGATCGCTTCGGGGCCGGAAAACGGGGGCCGTGACGAGCTGCACGTCCGGGTGTCCGACGAGGGTCCCGGAATCGCCGACGA
>CBDUXS010000159.1:0-3275 GCA_965371255.1 uncultured bacterium | reverse complement strand
GCGACCGACTTCCTGATGCTTCCCCCGATCCTGGTAGTCGTCGGTCGGTTGGCTGAACGACGGAAGGCCGCGACGGCTCCGTCGCTCGCACTGGAGGCGGAGTGATGAACGACAGGAATCCATGGATCATCTCGCTGAACCCGATACATGAAGGTGAAAACGAAACTTCCGAACACACGGATGAACAGATGACTGATACGAAGATGTGGGTACCAAGCACGATCGCGACGCTGGTACTGACCGTGGCGATCTTCTTCCTTGCCGTAGCTACCGGAGCCGCCCAGGAAACGGCGATCGCCGATGTGGCGGACGCCGCGGCGCGCGGTCGGGCGATTGCGGTCGAGGCCGATCGTCGGGATACCGGATTCGGCGATCACACAGCAGATCTCGTCATGATCCTGCGCAACCGTCACGGACAGGAGAGCCGGCGGGACATCCGGCTGCGCACGCTCGAGGTAGATGGCGACGGCGACAAATCGTTGTCGATCTTCGATCGGCCGCGCGACGTAGAGGGGACGGCCTTCCTCAGTTTCAGTCACGCGACCGGCAACGACGACCAGTGGCTGTACCTGCCGGCGCTGAGCCGCGTGAAGCGGATCTCGACCTCGAACAAGTCCGGGCCGTTCATGGGCAGTGAGTTCAGCTACGAGGACATCTCGTCTCAGGAGGTCGAGGAGTACACCTACCGCTGGCTGCGCGACGAACCGCTCGACGGACTCGACATGTACGTCATCGAGCGTGTGCCGGTGGACGGCAATTCGGGCTATACGAAGCTCATCACCTGGATCGACAAGCAGCACTTCCGAACCATGAAGGTGGAGTTCTACGATCGGAAGGGCACGCTGATGAAGACGCTTATCTACGAAGGGTACCACCAGTACCTGGACCAGTACTGGCGTGCGGACGCCATGAAAATGGTCAACCACCTGACGGGCAAGAGTACGGTGCTCGAATGGACCGATTACCAGTTCCGGACGGGTCTCACAGAGCGCGACTTCGATCGCAACGCGCTGAAACGGGCTCGGTGACGCGACACTTTCGGGCGGGTGCCGCAGCGGGGTTCATGCTGCTTGGGCCCGTGTCCCCTGCAGCCGCACAGGAGTGGTCCGCCCGTGTGGAGGCCGAAGGGAGCCTGTTTCCAGCGTCCCCGGCCGATCCGACCCAGATCCATAACGGCGCTTCGCTGGCGTTCGCGCCCGAGTGGGAGTTTGAATTCGACGATCGGCGGCAGCTGATCACGTTCGAGGGATTCCTGCGGCTCGACGCCTCTGATCCTGAGCGTACGCATGCCGATCTGCGTGTTCTAAGCTGGGAATACGTCGCAAATCGATGGGAATTGCGAGTCGGTCTGCGTCGTGTGTTCTGGGGAGTGACGGAGTCCCAGCACCTGGTGGACATCATCAATCAGACCGACCTGATCGAGAGTCCGGACGGGGAAGACAAACTCGGCCAGCCCATGGTGAATTTCGCCTGGATCACCGACTTCGGGACCATCGACGCGTTCGTAATGCCGCTGTTCCGAGAGCGTACGTTTCCGGGATTGCGCGGCCGGCTTCGGTTTCAGCCGCGGGTCGAAACCGACGAGGAATTGTTTGGTGACGGCGCCGAAAGCGGTCGACTCGACCTGGCGCTTCGCTGGGCCCACTCGGTCGGTGCCTGGGACCTGGGCCTATCGCATTTCTATGGTACCTCGCGCGATCCCCGGTTCACTCTGGGTGGCGTGCGCGCCTTTAGCGGAGACCCGGCAAGCGCGGTTCTCGTACCGGTGTACGAGGTCGTCCACCAGACGGGACTCGATGCCCAGATGACCACGGATGCGTGGCTGTGGAAACTGGAGACGATCCTGCGATCGGGGCAGGGCAGCACATTCGGTGCGCTGACAGGCGGTTTCGAGTACACCTTCGGGGGTGTATTCGGCAGCGTGGCGGACCTGGGCGTCCTGCTCGAGTACTCCTGGGACAGTCGGGGCGAAGCCGTGCTTGGTGGCGATCCGTTCGAGGAATCTGCCGTGCCGCCACCCGAACCGCTCGGGTTCTCGGTATTTCAGAATGATCTGTTCGTCGGATCTCGGCTGACTCTGAATGACGCCGGCAGCACGAGTCTGCTGGGCGGTGGGGTAGTCGATCTTGATACGGGGTCCCTTCTGCTCATCCTGGAAACCAGACGGCGGATTGCCGACGACTGGACGATGGAGATCGAAGCGAGGGCGTTCGCTGGCGCTGATCCTGGCGAACCGCTGTTCTCACTGCGGCGGGACGACTACGTGCGCGTGGCGCTTTCCCGGTACTTCTGAGGTGTGGCGTCAGGCCTGACGGGCATTATCCGAGGTCTGACGGGAATTCTCATCGCGTTCCAGCAGGACGATCTTCCAGACGAAGGTGCCGCTCTCCGACCGCAGGTTGAACCCTCTTGCCTGCAGCAGCTGCAACATGTGCCGCTGGGTGTGTACGAATACGCGGAATTTTGATCGCCGGATCCAGAGCAGGAAGTTGAGCACGGCTATCGAAGTCCGGATGTACCAGCGATCCCGCGGATAGGAAAGACCGCACCACGAGGCCCCGGTGTCCGCGACGGCGCCGAGCAGGCGGGCAACATCCGGATAGCAGCAGACAACCCGGTCGAGCGTGACGAGGTCGGCCCCGGGGAGCGAAGGTTGGAATTCCACGAAGTCACCTGAGACAAATGTGCAGCGATCCATGGTTCCACGTTCGTCGGCCAGGTCACGAGCCACGGCCTGATAGGCGCTCGACTCATCGACAAGTGTGGCGCGAGCCACGAAACCGTTCAGCAACTCGTGCGTCAGGACGCCGATTCCGCTCCCGATATCCAGCAGCGTCGCGCCGTCGATAGGGTGTTCCCGAACGGCACCAATGAGCCGCCGCGTTGTCGGGTTGGGTCCCTTCTTCCGGTATCGGGCCAGGTCGCGGCGAGCCGTCTTCATACCGAATTCCTTGTCGGCGACCTGGCAGTGACAGCAGGTCATGGTTTCGCCGTCACACGCCGAACTGGGTCAGATGATGATTCAGGTGTTTGTAGCAACTCCAGCCGCACTCCTCGGCACTCATTCGCCCGAACAGTGGATGATCCAACGGCCGCGGCCCGGCGTCGATGAACGAGTCGAGCGCGGACAGCAGGCGCCGCTTCTCCGTCTCGAAATCGCGTTCACTCGCCTGCAAGTACTGTGGATGAGTTCGCGCGCTTCTGGAATACGGCTTGTCGCTGAGAACCATCCGCCGAATCAACCGCCCGAGCAGCCGGATGACCAGCGGTGTCCC
>CBDUXS010000158.1:0-3293 GCA_965371255.1 uncultured bacterium | reverse complement strand
CGCCGGTCGAACACGGGAGGCTTCCCGGTGAATCGGGCACCCAGTTCCGCGGCCAATCCGGCCATCGCGAACGCCGGCGCCGGCAGACGCGCGACACGTATTCGGTGAGACTGGCCGCCGCGCAGCAAGTCGGCCATCTCCGCCCATCCCACGACCTCGGATCCGGCGACCGGCAGCGGACCCGGATCCGTGGAATCGGCGGATTCCAGCGCGCACAGGACGGCAGACGCGACGTCGCGCACGTGCACGGGCTGCAACCGCCCCGGCGCGGACGGCAGCACGAGAAGTCCGCGCGCCGCCATCTGAAACAGCGCGAGCAGATCGGTATCCCGAGGGCCGTATATGCCGCCCGGCCGCAGGACCCGGATGGCAGAGGGCGCGGTTCCGGCGGCTGCCAGCTCCGCGAGGCGCGTCTCTCCGCCCCGCTTGCTGCGGCCATAGTCACTCACCGGCCCGTCCGCTCCGTCGGGTCCACGAGCCGCAAGACTGCTGACGTAAACGAAGCGCTCCACACCGGCCGCGCCGGCGGCGACCGCCAGGGTTCCGGTTCCCACCGCGTTGATTCGTTCGTAGGCAGACGGGTCGGCGGCCCGCGTAACACCGCCGATGTGCACCACGGCGCTTACGCCCACGAGGGCCTCCATGAGGCGCGACAGGCTGGAAAGGTCCGCCTCGACCTGCTCCAGCGGCAGCGCGTCGAGCCAGCGGGTGTCGCTCGTACTCCGAACTGTGGCCCGAACAGCCAGCCCACGAGCGCAAAGCATCTCCGCGACATGACTGCCGAGGAAGCCGGTGCCGCCGGTAAGCAGAATCTTCGTGTGGGTCACAGGGGAAGGTCGTACAGTCGGTATCGCTTATATACGGTGGCTCCCAGCTTCATCAGCGGCTTGAGCATGAGCAGGTTGTCTTCGAGTATCCAGGAAAACTCCCCTCCGAAAATGCCCTTCTCGTTCGCGAACCGGAAGCAGGCCATATAGAACAGGCTATCGATGCCCTTCCCGCGATACTCGGGAATCAGTCCGAGCGTCATGACTCGCGCCATGTCAATGCGGCGCGAGTACCAGAGGATTTTCAGCAGACCGGTCGGGAGCAGCCGCCCATGGGCATGAATCAGTGCACGGTTATAGTCCTTGAGCCACAGCGCGAAGCCGACGGGTTGTCCGTTTTTGTCTTCCGCCAGGATGACCTGTTCCGGATCGTGCTTCAGTACGGGCTTCAGTTCCTTGGCCATGTGCCGAATCTCCGCATCGGTCATCGGAACGAAGCCCCAGTTCTTCTCCCAAGCCATGTTGTAGATGCCCAGAACAAGGTCAAGTTCCGCCTCGAAGTCTTCCATCCGGATCGGGCGAAGGGTGATATCAAGGCGTTTTTCCAGCCAGATTTCTCGTTTGCGCAGCTGATCGGGGGCGCCTTCGGGTAGAAGCAGGTGCAGCGCCATGAGCGTCTTCGCATCGCTGAACCCGGCGTTCCGAATGAGCTCCACGTACCAGGCGGGGTTGTACGGCATCATGACCATCGGAGGAAATTCGAAACCCTCGATCAGCAGGCCCGCTTCCTCGTTCGTCGAGAAGCTCGCCGGACCCCGCATCGTCTCGAGACCCCGCTCCCGCAACCACTCAGCGACACGAGAAAACAACGCATCGGCCGTCTCCTGGCGATCCTCGCACTCGAAAAATCCGAAGAACCCAACGGGCTCTTCGTGGAATTCAACGTGATTGCGGTTGTGGATGGCCACGATGCGGCCGACGGCCCGGCCGTCCCGATACGCGACGAACGGCTCGACGTCGGAGTGCTGATGGAACGGATGCTTGTCCCTGTTGAACATCGTTTTGACGTCGCGGAGCAGGGGCGCGACCCAGTTTGGATCGCCCGCATAGATGCGATAAGGAAGACGCAGGAAGTCTTTGAACGTCCGTTTGTCCCAGGCGGACTCGATGCGAATGTCCGTACCGGAACCGCTCAAATGAGGTCGAACTCTTTCCCGAGACGCGCCATGACGTCCAGAACGAAATCGAGCTGATCGTCCGTATGGGTCGCCATGTAGCTGGTGCGGATCCGACCATGCCCCACCGGCACGGCCGGCGGCACGACGGGGTTCGTGAATACGCCGGCGTCGAACAGGGCTCGCCAGAATCGGAACGTCTTGTACAAATCGCCCACGAGGATCGGCACCACGGGGCTCTCGGTCGGTCCGATGTCAAAACCGAGCGTGCGAAGCTCGCGCATCATTCGATTGGTGTTGGCCCACAACTGCTCCCGTCGTTCGGGCTCGGAGCGAATGATTCGCACGGCTTCGATGACCGTGGCCACGGAGGCCGGGGGCATGCTGGCGCTGAACATCAGGGCCCGCGCCGAGTGGCAGAGGTAGTCGATGACGTCAGGCTCACCGACGACGAAGCCGCCGATCGAAGCGAGCGACTTCGAGAACGTGCCGGTGATCAGATCAACCTGATCTGTCAGGCCAAAGTGCTCGGCCGTTCCCGCTCCCGTATCGCCGAAGATGCCGAGCGAGTGAGCGTCGTCGATCAATACCGCGGAGCCGTATTTCTGCCTCAACTCGACGATGCGCGGCAGATCGACGAGGTCGCCTTCCATGCTGTAGACACCGTCCACGACGATCAGCTTGCCGCACGCGGCGTCGGCCTTGGCCAGCAGCTTCTCGAGGTGGTCGAGATCGGCATGGCGGAAGCGCTTGATCTCGCCCCAGCCCAGGCGGGCTCCGTCCTGGATGCAGGCATGGTCGAGCTTGTCTACGAAAACCGTGTCGCTTCGTCCGATCAGCGCGCTGATCGTGCCGAGGTTCGTCTGGTAACCCGTGCTGAACACGAGCGCCTTCGGCTTGCCCAACCAGTCGGCAAGCTCTTCCTCGAGCTGATTGATGATGTCCAGGTTGCCGTTCAGAAACCGGCTTCCCGTGTTGCCGCTGCCGTACCTGTCGAGTGCCGCCTTCGCCGCCTCGATAACCCGCGGATCGTGAGTCAGCCCCATGTAGTTGTTGGAGCCGATCATGATCTTCCGATTGCCGTCGATTACGACCTCGGTGTCACGCGATTCTTCGATACGCTGGAAGTATGGATACAGATCCGCTGCGCGAAGTTCATCCGGCAACGTCAAACTGTCGGTCTTTGCAAAGACCTGCATTCGATCTGGCCTCGTGGGAGTTTTTCGGCTCGGGCCGGCATTCAAAGGTGGCCCGGTTGTGGGCGCCAAGCTACCCGCGGCATCCGGAGCGGGCAAGAATCCGGGCTGTGGTGGCCTCGTCATGTAGTTGTTCCCGAAAGAGTTGGGAAAAC
>CBDUXS010000157.1:0-3316 GCA_965371255.1 uncultured bacterium | reverse complement strand
AGCACCGATGGCGCCACCAGCGTCGTGAGTGCCGCCCCCGCGTTGCCCGCGCCAAAAATGCCGAGGGCCGTGCCCTGGTGCTCCCGCGAAAACCACACGGATGTGAATGCGATTCCAACCGCGAAAGAGGCGCCCGTGAGGCCGAATCCGAGGCTGGCAAGAAGGAATTCGTTATACGTGTCAGCGCGGCTGAGCAGGAACATCGGGATGGCGGACGCAAGCATGAGCAGCGTGTAGACCGGACGGCCGCCGAATTTGTCCGTGAGCAGACCGATGGGCAGCCGCATGAGAGCGCCGGTGAGCACGGGGATTCCGATCAGCCAGCCCATCTGGCTGGAGTCCCAGTCGAACACCTGGTTGTCGATCAGGAATGTCACGAGTACGCCGTTGAGCATCCACGCGGCGAAGCAGACCGTGAACGCCAGCGTATTCAGCGCCAGCGTCAGCCTGGCGCGACCGGTTTCGGGCATTTCAGTTGCGATCCTTCAGCGTGACGGGCCGTCGGTTCCACACGACGAGTTGATAGGGTCGCCACAGGTACGCGACGGGCACCGCCAGCAGGTGGATGAGGCGGGTCATCGGCAGGATGGCGATGAGTCCGAATGCGCTCGCGATGTGGAGCTTGACGATGAACGGCAGCGAGGCGACGAGTGCGACGTCAGGCGACAGCCGACCGAGAGACACCATGTACGGCACGGCCGTGTGGACGTACCACGCCGATCCCCAGCGGTAGAACACGGCCGTGTACACGCCGGTCGCGATCTGAATGACGAGAATCGCGAGCAACAGCACGTCCCAGCGGGAAGTCACGACCCGGATTCGCGGCGAGCTCGCGCGGCGTCCGCACAGCAATACGATCCCGATCAGGGCCAGCAGGCCGAACGCGAGGGCCGTGCCCTCGAGGATCGCCAGGCGCATCGGCACGGCATTGAACGCCATCACGCTGCGCGGAAACATCAGTCCGATGAGGTGCCCGGCCAGCACGATCAGGATGCCCCAGTGGAACGCCATCGAACCCCAGAACAGGCGGCGGCTTTCCAGAAACTGTGACGACAGGGACGAAACGGAGTATCGGTTCGTCCTGTAACGGATGACGCCGAGGATTACGGCCAGGGCGATCGCTACGTATGGGAATACCTCGAACAGCAGCACGTCGGCGTTGGCGTTCATGGCTTGGCTTCCTCCCTGGGCCGACTGGCGATCATCGCGGCGGCTTCCGGGCTCGGTGACATGGCACGGTCCTCACGGTTGGAAAACACGGGCAGGGCAAGTGTCCGGCGTCCGTCCGCATTCGAGGCCCCGGCGTGGTCCGGGGTCTCGGCATTCTCGGGTCGCTCAAACGTGTGCAGAACGGCCTCCAGCAACGGCGCGTACGGATTGCTGGTCTCGGCGAACGCCCGCACGATCGTGCGCAGGGCGGGGACCATCGCTTCGTCGACGAGTTCGATGGTGTCCACCGCGTCCGGGCGTGCCAGGTATCGCAGCACGATGGGCAGGTGATCCGGGAGTTCCCGGTCGAATTCAAAGCCGACTCTCTGGAATTCACCGGCCAGGCGCGCCATGAACGCGCCGCGTGGATAGCTGTCGCCGAACAGGTGGTAGCCCACGTACAGGCAGACAGCCGGGTTCACGTCGAATGTCGCGGCATATCTCTCCTGCTGCGCGTACAGGGAAGCGTCTCCCAGGGCTTCGACATGCCCCCGCAGCGACTCCGCTGCTTCGGGACGCCACGTCTCCAGCAGCGAGACCAACTCCTCCCGCGCTTCCGCCGTGTCCGGCCCCGGATACTCGAGCACACGGGCCAGGAGAAGCAGTGTCCCCGCGGTCGGCAGCGGCTGGCCGGTGTAAAGCGGCGAACTCACGGCCCCCTCCTGGCGGGCTCGCGGCTGCCGACACCGGTCGCTCCCTTGTGAGACAGCGGATCGCCCATCATCTCGAGGGCCATTTCGCGGTGGTACGGCGGCACCACGAACCGCTCGTCGAATGTGGGAAGCGACGTCAGCCGATAGATCGCGTCGGCCTCTTCCGCCGTCAGTCCGGCCAGCGCCAGCGCCTCATCGGCGTCGCCCGCGACTCCGTCCCCCACCGTTTCCTCTCGCCGACTGATCCGCACGGCGAGCAACTTCTCGATAACTGTACGCAGGATCCCTTCGTTGCCCGCCGCGAACAGGTTGGCGAGGTAGCGCAGGGGGACGCGGGCCTGCTCGAGCGATCCGAAGTAGTCGGAGCCCTCGATCTTGTAGCTGCCGCCCTCCATCGAAGCCATCACGGGCAGCAGGGGCGGGACGTAGAACAGCATCGGGAGCGTGCGGGCTTCCGGGTGCAACGGCAGCGCCAGCTTCCAGATCTTCACATACTTGTAAACGGGAGACTTCTGCGCCGATTCGATCCACAGTGGATCAATCCCGTTGGCCTCGGCTGCCGCGATGACCTCCGGGTCGAACGGATCGAGGATCATCTCCCGCTGCGCCTCGACGAGGTCTTCGTCCGCGGCGCCGATCGTTTCCTTGATCCGATCCGCATCATAGAGCAGGAGGCCCAGGTAGCGGATCCGGCCGACGCAGGAATGGAAGCAGGCGGGCGCCTGTCCGGTCTCGAGGCGGGGGAAGCAGAGGATGCACTTCTCTGATTTTCCGGTGCCCCAGTTGTAGTACACCTTCTTGTACGGGCAGCCGGAGACGCACATCCGCCAGGCGCGGCACTTGTCCTGGTTCACGAGAACGATGCCGTCTTCGCCCCGCTTGTAGATCGCCCCGGCCGGGCACGAGGCCACGCAGGCCGCGTTCACGCAGTGGTTGCAGATCCGCGGCAGGTAGAAGTGGATCATGCGTTCCGTCTCGAACAGCGCCTTGCGTTCGATGTCGGTCAGCACGGACAGATTGAAATCGTTCTCCGCGTAGAGCTTCGATCCGCCCAGATCGTCGTCCCAGTTCGGGCCCGCCTCGATGTCCATGTCCTTGCCCGTGATCATCGAGATCGGCCGCGCCGTGGGCTGGTCGTCGGAAGCGGGGGCGTCGAACAGATCCTGATAGCGGTAGGTGAACGGCTCGTAATAGTCGTCCAGTACCGGAAGCTTCCGGTTGTGGAACAGGTTTCCGAGCGTCGCCGCCTTGCCCTGGAGGCGGAGTTTCGGCTCACCGTTCTCTATTTTCCAGCCACCCTGGTATTTGTCCTGGTCCTCCCACAGCGTGGGATATCCGGTACCCGGCTTGGTCTCCACGTTGTTCCACCACATGTACTCGGTGCCCTTCCGGTCTGTCCACACGTTCTTGCAGGCGATGCTGCACGTGTGGCACCCGATGCACTTGTCCAGGTG
>CBDUXS010000156.1:0-3348 GCA_965371255.1 uncultured bacterium | reverse complement strand
AGCCTGCTCACGATGCTTGGAATCGTGATCGGCGTCGCCGCGGTGATCACCATGGTCGCGCTCGGCACGGGCGCGCAGGCAGCTGTCCAGGCGCAGATCGACGCCCTCGGCACGAATGTCCTTTCCGTGCGGGCCGGCCAGGCATGGTTCCGGGGAGCTCGGAGCGGCAACGCGAAACTGACGGTGGACGAGGCGCTTGCCGTAGGCGAAGGCGCAAAGGCGATCATGGCGGTAGCCCCCGAGATGTCGTCCAACCTGCAGGTCGAGTACGGGCGGTCCAACGCCAACGTCCGCGTCACCGGCACGACGCCCGAGTATTACGACGTCAACAACTACACGATGGCCGTCGGCCGGTTTTTCGATGCGCAGGAGAATGAAGGACGGCGCCGGGTCGCAGTGGTCGGTGGCGACGTGCCCGACGTACTGGGCATAGCGCCGCTGGCACTGGTCGGCCAGAAGATCTCGATCGCCAACAACACGTTCGAGGTCGTGGGCGTACTCGAGCCCAAGGGCGGATCCAGTTGGTTCAACCAGGACGAGCAGATTCTTGTCCCGGTTTATACAGCGCAGTTTCGCTTGATGGGCACGGACAGGATCGGATCATTCAACGCGACCGTCATGGATGGCGCCTCGACCACCCTTGCCATGGCGCAGATCGAGGCGATAATGAGGCGCGAGCACCGATTACGCGTCGGTGAGGAAAACGACTTCTGGGTGATGGATCGGGCCGAACTCATGGGTACCCGGCAGGAGACGACCCAGACATTCACCTATCTGCTCGCGGGCATCGCGCTGGTCAGTCTGCTGGTCGGCGGAATCGGGATCATGAACATCATGCTGGTCTCCGTAACCGAGCGTACGAAAGAGATCGGGATCCGCATGGCGCTCGGCGCCACCAGGGGTGCCGTGTTGACCCAGTTCCTGCTCGAGGCACTCGTGCTGTGTCTCGTCGGCGGGCTGATCGGCATCGCGCTGGGAATCGGCGCCTCCCAGTTACTCAGCATCCTGGCTAACTGGAATACCAGTGTGTCAGGCGGCGCCGTGGCGATGGCCGTGGTTTTCTCACTTTCCATCGGGTTGTTCTTCGGTATCTGGCCGGCGCGCAGGGCCGCGCGCCTGGATCCGATCGAAGCGCTGCGCTACGAGTAGGACGAGAATCATGGGCTTCGTTCCGATCTCCTCCCTGCCACCCGACGCGCGGATCTGGTGCTATGGCGCCTCGGCCCGGCCGACCGATTCCAGCGTAGACAAGCTTCAGACGGAGCTGGCCGCTTTCCTCGACAAATGGACGGCCCACCGGGCCGACCTGCGGGCCGGGTTCGATTGGCTCCACGATGGTTTCCTCGTAATCGCCGTCGACGAGTCGACGACCGGGGCCAGCGGTTGCTCGATCGACGCGCTCACGAGCGAAATTCGCCGCCTGGAGCGAGAGGCAGGCATCGACTTGCTGGACGCGGCATCGGTGTGGTACCGCGAGACTTCGGGTGACGTGCGGCGGGTAACGCGAGAGGAGTTTCGGCGGTTGGCCGCCGACGGGTCCGTCACGGAGTCTACGCCGGTGTTCGACCTGACGGTGGAGCGCCTCGAAGTCGTGCGATCGGGAGGCTGGGAGGTCGAAGCGGGGAGATCCTGGCACGCTCGACTGTTGTGAAACAGCCGGCGACGGAGCGTACGGCCCTCGTCCTGTCCGGCGGTGGAGCCCGGGGCGCCTACCAGGTAGGTGTCTTACGATACATTGCGAAACGCAGGCCTGAAATCGGTTTCCCCATCCTGACCGGCGTCTCGGCAGGAGCCATCAACGCCGCATACCTTGCCGGCCGCAAAGACTCCCTGGAGACCTCTCTGGAGACGCTGGCGGAGCACTGGGCCTCGCTTTGCACCAGTCGTGTCTTCCGCTCGGATCTGTTTTCGCTTGGCATGAATGCGTTCCGCGTACTCCTGAACCTCGGCTCGGGGGGATTGCCCCTGGCGCCCAGAGTACGCGGCCTGGTTGCCACCGCACCGCTGCACCGATTCCTCGAGGGACTCATCGATACGGACGCGATCGCGGCCAATATCGACGCGGGCCGACTGCGAGCGCTCGCTGTTTCCGCCACATCCTATGGGTCGGGGCGTACGGTGACGTTCGTGCAGAGCGAGCCCGGTGTGCAGACCTGGGACCGCGTCCGCAGGCTGGCCGTCCACACGAAGGTCACGGCGGACCATGTCATGGCGTCAGCCGCGATTCCATTGTTTTTTCCGGCCTGCCCGATCGACGGTAGCTATTACGGTGACGGGAGCCTGCGGCAGTCGCATCCGCTCGCGCCGGCGATCCATCTCGGAGCCGACCGGATCCTGGCCGTTTCATCGCGCTGGAGACCACCCGCCGCTCAGCCGTCTGAGCAGGATCAGTCGTATCCGCCCGCCGCCAAACTCCTTGGTTTGCTGCTGAATTCCATTTTTCTGGATCAATTGGACGTGGATGCCGAGCGGTTGCGGCGGATCAATTACCTGCTCGCCCACGTGCCCGACTCGCGCCGCTGGCTGCTTACCGAGAAGGAAGTAAAGCTGCTGGTTCTGCGTCCATCCACCGACATCGGCCGCGTGGCGGCCGAATATGAACACCTGATGCCGATGTCGGTTCGCTACCTGATCCGCGGGCTCGGGTCGAGGCGCACCTCGAGTTCGGACCTCGTTTCATACTTCCTGTTCGAGTCCGAGTATCTCACGCGGCTGATCGAACTGGGTGAGCGGGACGCGGAGCGGAACTGGTTGAAGATTCGGCGTTTTCTCGATATGGACGACGAAAGCGCAGAAGCGACCGGCTAGAAACCTGCTGAAGAACCGGGGCAGGTTTCTAGTACTGACCCAACATGTGGCGGAGCGCCGGCTCCAACTCGGAATCGCGAAATTCGTAGCCCGTATCGGTGAGCCGGGACGGCACTACCCTCGCACTCGCGAGCAGTAATTCGTCCGCCATCGAACCCAGCATCGTCCTCAGGGCGAACGCGGGCACCGGCAACACGGCAGGGCGATTGAGAACCTCGGCCAGCACGCCGGTGAATTCCCGATTCCGCAGGGGCGTCGGGGCGGTCACGTTCACCGGGCCGGAAAGCCGATCATCGGCCATCGCGTGAAGTACGCTTCCGATCGCGTCGTCGAGGGACACCCAGCTCCAGAATTGCCGGCCTGATCCGAGAGGACCGCCCACGCCTGCGCGAAATGGGGTCAGCATCCGGTTGAGGGCACCGGCCGCCGGCCACAACACGATTCCGAATCGCAGCTGAACCACCCGGATGCCGGCCTCACGTGCCGGTTCCGCCGCCCGTTCCCAGTCGTCCACGACACCGGCGAGGAATCCCTTTCCCG
>CBDUXS010000155.1:0-3380 GCA_965371255.1 uncultured bacterium | reverse complement strand
ACCGGACTCTGGGACCGTGTCGTGTGGGTTGAGGCAATGACACCGACGGGTGAAACGGTCCGCCTTACAAGCGCCGATGCCCGGCCCGGCTACCGCACCGTAGATGTCTCCGCCGCATGGGTATTTCTCGGCGCCCGATTCGACGCCACACCCGGCGACCCCGCGGAGGTCGAGAATCGGCACTTCGACCGCCGGCGGATGAAGGTCGAAACCCAGGTCTACGATCTGCCATCCTGCGGATCCATGTGGAAGAATCCGGGCCCGCCCTGGGGCAGCGCCTGGGAACTTGTCGAGCGGGTCGGGATGCGGGGCGTACGCCGGGGTGACGCCCAGATTACGGAACGCCACGCGAATTTCATCGCAAACCTCGGGGACGCCAACGCGGCCGACGTGTGGTGGCTGATGGCGGAGACGCGCCGCCGGGTTGGTGAGCAGATCGGCGTCGATCTCGAGCCGGAAATCCAGCTGTGGGGATTTTCAGCTGATGAGCTGTCTGCCGTCGGAGGTGGATCGTGAACCGGACTCTCCGTCGGCGTCTGTGGGTGGTTGGAGGCGCTTCCTGTCTGGGCATCCTGGCCCCGGTCTGGGGCCCTGTGCTGTTGCGACAACTGCCGGTCTTCGCCGTTGAAGATATGCAGGTCAATGGCGCCAGATTCGTCTCAAATGAGCAGGTGCTCAAGCTGGCCGTTCTGGACTCGGACGCATCGGTGTGGGACGACATGCAGACGGTCGCAGAAGCCATAGCCGCCCATCCACTGATTCTGGAGGCGAGGATTCGCCGAACCGGTATTCACCGACTAGACATCGATGTCATCGAGGTTGAACCGATCGCCCTGGCCGCCACGCCCGTCCTCGTACCAGTGGACGCGTCGGGTCGACGCGTTCCCATCGATCCGGCCAGCCACGACGTCGATCTGCCGGTGCTTCTCGGAGGACGCATGTCCGACTCCGATCGTGTGGAGCCGGAGGCCGCCCGTCGTGCGCTCGTCGTCCTCCGGCAGCTGTCGGAGTTGGACTCGGAATTCGCCCGTCGGATTTCCTCGCTGCGACCCATAGGGAGCGAAGCCGTCGAATTCGTCTTGCTTCCGGACAGCCCTGTGAAGCTGGTCATTCTGCCACTCCACGATGCGGTAAGGGCTTTCCTGCGAGTGGAGAGCGCGGTGGGAATGCCCGAAATACAGGGTTCGATCGCGTCGGCCGATGCTCGATACCGCGGCGAGGTCGTGATTCGCCTTGGGGGTCAAGGATGATTGGCGTGCCCCGATTCGTCACGGGACTGGACGTCGGGTCCACGAAGACGTGCGCTGTGATCGTCGATCCGGGCGCCGGGTTCGACGAGCAGATTCGGCCCGAGGTGCTCGGCGTGGGCATCGCAGTGACCGAGGGCGTGCGTAATCGCATGGTCGCGAACATCGAGGCGGCCACGGAGTCGATCCGCGAGGCGCTTCGCATTGCCGAGCAGATGGCCGGCGTAGAGGTGACAGGCGTATTCGCCGGAGTCGGAGGAGATCACATTTCCTTCGATCCCTCGATTGGCGTGTCTGCGATTTCCGGACGGGAGATCATGCCGCGCGACATCGAGAACGTGAACGAGGTCGCCCAGGCCGTGGCGCTTCCGCCGGACAGGGAAGTCCTGCATGCGATACCGCAGGACTATGTCGTAGACGGTCGCTCCGGAATCCAGGATCCAACCGGCATGCAGGCGACACGCCTTGAGTCCGAGGTGTGCGTCATCTCGGCGAGTTCCATCGCTTGCCGGAACCTGCGAAAAGCGATCGACCGGGCCGGCTACCGGGTCGAAGAACTGGTGCTCACTCCCCTGGCCAGCAGTCTCGCCGTACTGGGCGACGACAGTCGAATCTCGGGCACCGCACTGATCGAGATCGGCGGGGCCTCCACCGAGGTGCTCGTGTTCAAGGACGAGCGTCTACGTCTGGCCAGAACTCTTCCATGGGGAGCAGTCACGGTGTCGAGCGACATCGTAAAAGGGCTAGGTGTGCCGCTCGCCGAGGCAGAAGACCTGAAGGCCAGATACGGGTCGGCGCAGACCCGACGCGTTGATCCGAAGGAAAAGCTCGAAATTTCGGGCCCGACCCCCGGCGGACGGAGAGAAGTGTCACGCGAGTTGCTGGCCCACATCATCGAGCAACGACTCGACGAGATCCTCGGGCTCGTGTTCGAGGAACTCGAGGCCCGGCAACTGCTCGACGACCTGCCAGGAGGCGTTGTGCTTACGGGTGGCGGGGCGGAGCTGGATGGTGTCGTCGAACTCGGGCAGGAGGTGTTCAACATGCCGGTCGCGAAGGGTCTGCCGGGTTCGGGACTCGACGGAATCGTAGAGGCGATTCGCCGACCGGAATGTGCCTCGGCCGTCGGCCTCGCCCTGTATGGGAGACATCGCAGGCTGGATAACGGGGCAGGCCCGGTTTTGCGCGCGCTGAGCAAGGCCGGGGGCTGGATCAGGGAATTCTTTTGATGGACCACGGGGAGGGACGGATCACACAATCACCACGGGAGGGACAGATGGTCTTCGAGTTCGACGAGGCGTCGACCAACAATGCCCGCATGAAGGTCGTTGGAGTCGGGGGCGCGGGAGGAAACGCCGTTAACCGGATGATCGAGGAAAAACTCGACGGTGTCGAGTTCATTGCGGTCAACACGGACGCGCAGGCGCTGAAGGACTGCGGCGCGCACATGAAGATCCAGATCGGCCGCAAGCTGACGCGCGGTCTCGGCGCGGGAGCGCGGCCCGAAGTAGGCCGCCAGGCCATCGCCGAGAGCGAGGACGAGGTGCGCAAGGCGCTCGACGGCGCAGATCTCGTATTCGTGACGGCCGGCATGGGCGGCGGGACCGGAACAGGGGCCGCACCTCGGGTGGGTCAGATCGCCAGTGAGTTAGGTGCGTTGGTGATTGCCATCGTTTCCCGCCCGTTTCAGTTCGAGGGCAAGAGGCGCATGCGGCACGCCGACCTCGGTCTTCGCGATCTGCGCCGTTCGGTAGACACGATGATCGTGGTGCCGAACGAGCGACTGCTATCAGTCGTAGGCAAGGGCACGACGTTCCGTGACGCACTGAAGAAGGCCGACGAGGTACTTCTCCATGCGACGCAGGGTATCTCGAACCTGATCAGCGTGACGGGAGACGTCAACGTCGACTTCGCAGACGTTCGCACGGTGATGTCCAACCGAGGCGCTGCGCTGATGGGCACCGGACAGGCGGCAGGCGATAACCGGGCGGTGGAGGCATCCCAGCAGGCCATTTGCTCGCCGCTCCTGGACAGCGTATCGATTCACGGCGCCACCGGTGTTCTCGTCAATATTTCCGGCGGGTCCGACCTGGCGATCGACGAGGTCACGACGATCAATTCGATCGTTCAGGA
>CBDUXS010000154.1:0-3387 GCA_965371255.1 uncultured bacterium | reverse complement strand
GGTCCTTTGCGGTCCCGCGTGATCGGGAGACGGCGTTGGGTCGGAACGGGACACAACACCGGGACCTCCGTGGCGCCACGCTTCCCCACCCGGATCCACACCGGCCTCACCGGCGGCAGGAACGTGCCGAACCCCGTGTCCTTCAGCGGTTGGATGTGCCCGGGACGAAAACCGAGCCGCAGCGAGGCGATGGCGACGGGCCCCATCGTGACGAACACGGCGGCCGCCTCCTCGGCGAGGCGTTGCAGCCGAACGGAAGTCCCACGGCCAAGTGTGGCGGCGGGCTCGCCGATCCGCAGCGCCACCGCACCGAACGCGCCGCTCCGTAGCAGCAGATCGGCACACCAGGTCGCCTCGGAAGCCGACCCCGGACGCACGACCCAGAACTCTCCCTCTCCGGGAACCAGTTGGACCCAGTCGGGCGCGTACAGCGCCCGTGTGCCGTCGATCAGCGCGACCGACTCTCCCTCACGCCGCAGGCGCTCGAGGCTCGTGCGCAGTACCGCCGTCTTCCCGCTCGATGAAGGTCCCGACCACTCCACGATTCGCCCCCGCGGCAGGCCGCCGTCCGGCAGCAGGTCGTCGAGAACCCGCAGGCCGGTCGGGACCACGGAGGCCGTATGTGCCGAAGCCGGCCGGAACCCGATCCGCTCGATCTCGCGTTCCAGTGTTTCCAGCGCACTGACTCGTGCCATCGCCCCTCTGATTGACCCGAAGAAAACCCGAAACTAAGGATCGAGATCATAGCCGGGGGGTCTGACAAAAGGCAAGAAAATGGACGCGGGCAGGAGTACCCTACTGCTCCACTTTCTCCTGCACCGAGAAGCCGAGCCCGAGCGCAACCGTCCAGAACGAAGTCGTCCCCGGTGGCGACTGCCGGCGGACATACCCCTGGATCCGCGCCTGTTTGCCGACCGAAGCCCACACGCGCGCCGTCGCGTCGAACAGCGATCCGTCGAGCTCATCATCCAGGTCGCTGGTGACGCTGCCGACCGCGATGCCCGGTTCGATGCCCCAGCCGGAGGGGGACTCGTAGCGGATCCGAATCCCGCCGCGAAATTCCTTTTCCTTCGCCAGGAGCGAGGTCGGGACCACGCCGGGGAGGTTCGAACCCGCATGATCTCCATAAGACACGGACGGAATGATCGTCAGGCTGGAGCCCGAACCGAACCGGCCCTCGGCGAACACGGCGTAGTCATTCTGGAAGGGTCCCCAGCGACCATACCAGCCGCCGAAGCTCACCTCCGCCCCGCTGTCCGTGCGGATGTCCTGCGTGAACGTGAAGCTGTTCTGGTTGGTCCCGATCTCCCCAAGGATGGGTGGCGGCGACTCACGCTTGCCGAACTCGAAGCTCGACGTGTACTGGCTGTCGGATCCCCACACCAGCCCGACACCGCCGAAAAAGCCCTCGACATCGACGTTGCCCCGGGTCAGGTACGGGTGGCGCAGGTTCAGCGCGTTCTCGTACGTGAGGTGAATCTCGACATGCGGCGTCGGATAAATCCGCGCTTCCGCATTCCGGAGGCCCGCGTCACGGCCGTTGTCGGACGTCTTCCCGCCAAACGCGTCCAGCTCGAACACCGTGCGCGGGGGCCGGGTATCCGCGCTCCCCTGCAGGGCCACCGCGTTCCGGGGAGCGATCAGCAGTGCCTGCTGGAAGGCGAACCACGCATCGTCGCGATCGCCCGCCGCCTCCCGCGCCTCGCCCAGGCCGATCCAGGCGGCGAGGTTCTCCGGATCCGTATTGATCGCTTCCTGGTAGGCTGCGATCGCGCCGGCGGTATTGCCCCTCGCGCGGAGGCGGTTACCCCGGGAGAGCGCCTCGGCAACGAGTTCCGCCCGTGTCCGGATCGGAATTTCCAGTACGGCCGTCACCGAACCCGACGTGGCCCGAATCGCGATCGGCCGTGAATCGTCGTCACCGACCGTCAGGCGCACCACGGCCCGTCCGTCCGCACCCGTACGGTTCGTCGGATCGTCCGCCGCTCCGTTGGAGATCTGGAACACGACGAGAGCTCCCTCCACCGGATCGCCGGCGCGGTCGGACACCGTCACCACGACGGGTTCCGCCAGGCGCCGCTCGGGCAGGCCGGTCTGGGAGGTCCCGGCCACGAATACGACCGTCGCCGGCCGCTCGTCCGGTTGCAAGGCGATCATCCCGATCGAACCGCTGGTCGACCGGACGTCGAGCGCCCGCTCGCCGGCGACAAGCGTCGTGGACACGGTCACGTCGAAGCGGCCGTCGGGCCCCGTCGTGCCCTCAGCCACGCCCGCTCCGTCCGACTCCCGGACGATCGTGACCGCAAGATCGGACACGGGATTGCCATATGCGTCCTGGATACCGACGCCGAGATCGATCGACTCCGCGTCGATGGGAAGCGGATCTGCAGGCGCAAACAGCCCGGACGCCTCGGCGGCCGTCGTCAGCAGCGTCACCGTCCGACGGCCTGTGAGCCGAACCGCGACCGCGGCCACCGTAAGTGTTTGGCTACCTGCCTGCGTACCGGCGGACACGCGGAACGTAACTCGACCGTCGAGTCCGGATACCGCTCTCCACTCGGGCACGGCCCCATCGACCTGTTCACTGCCACGGAGCACAAATCCGAGACCTCCAGCCGGCCGGCCGCCAAGGCGCGCGGCAATCGTCACCGAAACCTCACCGCCGGCCACCACCGTGATCGAATCCGTCACCGGTTCGACATCTACCGTCGGCACCTGCACCGGCACCACCGCCGGGCCGGCACCGGTCGCGCACTGCTCGATCGCGGTCATCACGGCGGCATCGGCGCCGAGGCTGCGAAAGTCGTTGTAATCCCGCGCGGTAGGAGTAAACGACAGACAGTTCGTGCTGATGATCGTCGCGACTTCCGCTGCGGTGTATGTCGACCCCGAGAGAAGGCGGACGATGTCGCTCTTCCGGAGGGCCGCCTCCTGCGCTCCCAGCGGCGCGGGTGACCCGAGCCCTGCGATGACGGCGAACACGCAGGCAAGCGCGGTGAGTCGGAATCCAGACCGAACGGCTGTGTTCATTTGACCACCTCGGACCGATGCGGATCAGGGTCGCGGGCACCCCGATCCGTCAAAGTGAGTGTTGACGACGGCAATGTTGCCACTCGCCGTCTCGTACGCATCCTGCGCTTCGCGACCGGGCTCGGTACCCAGGGGCCGAAAGCTCGCCGCGATCCGCACGAACGAGGCATCGGCGGCGGCGTAACCGGTGGCCAGCAGATCGCATCCAATTCGGCCGACATCGAAGTCGGCCGCACGCTCATCATACCGATCGATGGCAACGTCCAGTCCATCGACAGCTTCATGGAACTGCCGCTGCACCAACGTACGCACCGTCCTCGCCTGGGGAAGAGTCGTAACCGGCGTGCGATCTACGCC
>CBDUXS010000153.1:0-3390 GCA_965371255.1 uncultured bacterium | reverse complement strand
CTGGGCTCAGTCTTCGGCGGCCGGGGCCGCCTCGACGGGTGCGATATCGGATTCGGACCCCACCGTGGGCTCCCCGGTTCCGTTTTCGGACGTATGCTCGCCCGGCTGTATGATCCGGTCAATCAATCCGTATTCAAGCGCTTCAACGGGAGACATGTACCGATCCCGGTCCACGTCGTCCGCTACGCGATCGAGCGGTTGCCCGGTGTGCTCCGAAAAAAGTTCATTGAGACGCTGACGGGCATAGAGGATCTCACGGGCCTGGATTTCTACATCCGCGGCCGTTCCCTGCGATCCGCCGGACGGCTGGTGGATCATGATCCGCGAGTTCGGCAGCGCCGACCGCTTGCCCGGAGCGCCCGACGCGAGCAGGAAAGCACCCATCGATGCGGCCATGCCCATACAAATCGTAGCTACGGGGGCCGTCAGGTATTGGATCGTGTCGTAGATCGCCAGGCCCGAATAGACGCTGCCGCCCGGACTGTTGATGTAGATGTTGATATCCCGGTCCGGATTCTCGGCCTGGAGAAACAGGAGCTGCGCAATGATGATGTTCGCCACGTCGTCCGTGATAGACGACCCGAGAAACACGATTCGATCCATCAGGAGCCGCGAGAAGATATCGTAACTTCTTTCACCGCGACTGGATCGCTCGATGACGTATGGCGCGTAAATCGGCATGGCTTCCGTTTTCGTCGAGTTCAGTTGATTCCGGACTGATCCTTCAGGTAACTGAACGTATTTTCCACCGCAAGATTGCGTCCCAGGCCCTCCAGGGCCCCGTCCTTGGCCAACTCTCTCCGCAGCCTACCGGGTGAGACACCACGATGGGCGGCTATCGTCTCGATCTCCGCCTCGACCGCCTCGGGCGTCGGCTTGAGTCCCTCGCGCTCGATGATCCTGTCCAAAATAAGCTGCTCACGGATACTCTGCTCCACTTGCGGGCCGATTGCCTCTCGCGCCCGGTCCAGTTCGGCGGAGTCGATTTTCTCGGGTGCGCCGCCAAGAATGTTCACGAGTTGACGGTCGATCAAAGTCCGAGGTACGACGAATGGGTTTGCTTCGACTATCGCCGCCATCAGTTCGCCACGGAGCCGGCTCTCTGCTTCGTTCTCGTGGTGGCGCACGAGGTCCTCCCGTACCGTCCGCTCGAGGTCAGCTGCCGTCTCGAACTTGCCGACGCGGGCGGCAAGCTCGTCATCGAGTTCAGGGAGATGTCGCTGCTCGACGGATTCCAGGGCAATGTGCAGCCGCCGGGATACGGTCGCCCCCGACTCTTCCGCGTCAGATTCCTCCGGGAATTCGATCAGGAAGATCCCCTCGTTACCGGGGCTGAGCGTCTCGATGGCCTTTTCCACGTTTTCAAGCGCTTCGCCGGAACCGAGGACGAGTTGATAGGCGGTGCCATCTTCTTCCGGTTGCTCATTGTCACCTGCGAGCGGGGCGATCCGCACCGACACCCTGTCGTTTGTTGCGGGCTGCCGATCGATCTCGGTCCAGGTGGCGTGTTCCTCGCGGATTCGCTCGATGAGCTGACCGACCTCGTCGTCCGTGACTTCCGCCACGGTTCGGCCGAGCTTGAAGCCGCCGAGCCGGTCCAGCCGAATGGTCGGCATGACCTCGAGCTCGGCCTGAAATACGAATGGTTCACCGGGACCATACTTGACGTCGGTGATCATGCAGGGCCCTGCGGGAGTCAGATTCTGCTGAACCAGCGCTTCACGATACGCTTCGTCCAGCAGTCGCTCCTGCACGCGGTCATCGATTCGAGCTCCGAATTTCTGCTCCATGACCGCAACCGGGATCTTACCCTTGCGAAATCCCTTGATCCGAACGGATCGAGACAGTCGCCCTGTTTCGGCGGCTCGAGCCCGCGTCACGCGGTCGGATGGCACCGTCACCGTCAGCGTCCGTTTCCATCCCTCTCCTTCGACGAGGGAGACTTCGATGTCGGTACTCCGGCTGGTTTGATCTACGGCCATCAAGTTCTACTCAAAAACGGGTGAAGGCTCGAGCTCGCGGGCATGCGAAAGGGGGGACTCGAACCCCCAAGGCCTCGCGGCCACCAGCTCCTAAGGCTGGCGCGTCTGCCAGTTCCGCCACTTTCGCTCGTTACCGGCGTGAATCTGCTGGCTGAAACCTAACTCGCCACCCCATCGCCGCCAACGGAATCTGTCCCGAACCAAAAGGGCGGCACGCCCCACGAGGGAACCCGCCGCCCGCAAGGCTCAACGGTTCAAGCTATCGCGTTGACGGCACCGGAACGGTCACCGGGATGACGGTCGGTACTCCCTGTGCTGGATGCGTGTTGTATAGAATGAGGCCGACTACGTCACCCGGCGTAACGTCGCGCATTACGCGCTCGTAGTCCTTGACGGATGCGATGGCCTGGCGATTCACCTTCGTGATCACCGGGCTCAGGTGCAGACCCCCGAACGTCCGCCTGGCAAACGGGCCATCGGGTTCCATTCTCGTAACCACAACGCCGCTGACGGCGGGCGGTATTCTCAGGGAACGGCGCAGGTCGGCCGAAAGTTTTCCGACCCGGACTCCAATCGGGTCGTCGATCCTGTTATTCCCTGCCGAAGTTACTCTGGTCACATCGGGCTCCGGAGTTGGTGCGGATGCCAGACGCAGACTCACGGTCTCGCGATCCCCGCTTTCCCGCACCAGCTCGACCTCGACTACATCCCCCGGCTCGAACCGCCGGACGTGACGCTGGAGGTCCGAGACCGACACGACGTCGCGGCCCTCTACGGCCGTGATGACGTCCCCAACGCGGATTCCGGCAGCTCCGGCCGGCATGCCTTCCTGGAGCGTACTGACCTTCGCGCCACCCACGCGGTCCAGGCCATAGTAGCGGGCGTCGGCGTCGTCGATCGGCAGCACACTTACGCCGATCAGCGCGCGCCGCACCGACCCGAAGGCCACAAGGTCGTCGATCACTTCCTGTACGAGGTCGATCGGCACGGCGAATCCGTACCCCTCGTATTGCCCGGTCGTGGAGGCGATCGCCGCATTGACGCCGATCACCTCGCCGGCGGCGTTGATCAGCGGGCCACCGGAGTTGCCCGGATTGATCACGGCGTCCGTTTGTATGAAATCCTCGATCCTCAGTCGATCATCGAGGATATTGATGCTGCGACCCTTCGCGCTGACGATTCCAGCCGTAACAGTGCTGGTCAGTGTCGTGGTCTGTGCGGCATTGAATCTGAAACCGGGGCTGCCGATGGCGAGAACCCAATCGCCCACACGCGTTGCCTCGCTGGAACCCAGCGGAGCGTGCGGGAGACCGTCCGTCTCGAGCTTGAGCAGGGCGACGTCGGTAGTTTCGTCGCGGCCGACGAGCCGCACGTTGTCGAACAGGCGTCCATCCGACAGCAATACTTC
>CBDUXS010000152.1:0-3393 GCA_965371255.1 uncultured bacterium | reverse complement strand
CGGATGCGCAGACGAACCCTCTCACCCGGCAACTGCTCCCATTCGATCCCATGGACGAGGCGTCCTCCCGCGCCTTCGCGAATCCGATTCGTCAAGCCGGTCGCCCCGAACAGCGTGAGCTCGAGAGTGTGCTCGTCGGGTTCCGTAACACCAATCGGTAATGCGGCAGCAAGGGACGTCCGCATCACAAGGCGGTCCGGACGCACCTCGAAACGCAGATCTCCCACTTCGCTGCGCGGTGGCGTACTCCCGGCCGGCAGCAGCCCCAGGTCGTCCTCGGCTACCCATGCGGACAGATCCGGCGCCAGGCGGACGCGCCAGCGGTTCCCCGATCGCCCGTCGATCGTGGCCCGGGTGCCGTTCGCCAGAATCCAGCGGTAGGGCCCAAACGGCGCAGGCCTGGCATGGACCAGACCGTCCACCCCACCCACCGGCTGATCCGGTTCGCGCAATATGGCTACGGGGAGGGCCGCGAGGTCGAGGATGCGCAGCGGCGCGACGATCGTTCCACGTGCGATCGAGTCCGCCACGAGCACGCGCACTCCGAGACGCAGTGAATCGGCCACGTCGCCCCACCTGCAATCCTCCGGGGCACAGGCGACGCGGTAGAACGACTCGGCCTCCATGGCGAATCGATACACCCCGGCCGTCTCGGTCTCGGTCATCGAATAGCCCTCACCGCCGGCGTCCAGCCACACCTCGGCGGAGGGTGCCGCGCGCACGGTGAAGTCGAGCAGTTCTCCGGGCACGGCCCAGCGGATTGTGTAATCCTCGAGCGATGCCGAATCGATCCACGCGGTGCCTGGATCGCCCTCGAACGGCCGCGTGGGCAACAGGAACGGGTGTCGCAGGGTGTCGATCGTGCCGTCCCGCCGAGCGACCAGCAGGTACGAAGTCGTGTCTCCCGCTTCCGCCGGCGGAACCGGCAGGAAGGCGAGGAACGAGCCGTTGGGATTCACGTCGACGAGATGCCCGTTGATGATCAGCGTTGCGTCGCCAGTACCGACGGATCCGAACACGAAATTCGAATCACTGACGGCAATCCGCTGAAGTGAATCGGGATACTCGACATGCAGCTGAACCGGTCCGTTGACCGCGGGAATCGGCGGAAGAGCGCTCTTGATCACGCCCGGCGGTACAGGACCGAAGCCGGGTCCGGGAGTGACGCCTCCACAGGCTGCCAGCAGGGAGGCGGCGGCACCTGCACTGATCAAAGGCAGGCGCCGGTCGGACCAATACAGCTTCATTGCGTCGCCTTTCTGGATGGAACCGCACGTCGCATGATCACTAATCCCGTACCCCCGACGATCGCCGAGAAAATCGCCGTCCTCCATTCGTACAACATCGCTCCGCCAACTGCGAACATCAGGCCGAACAGCAGCATGGCGGCCCCAAGCGTTCGCACCAGGTCGGACCCGAGCGCAGTGACAGGTTCTATGCCCGTCCGTTCACGAATTCGGGTCCAGCCCGGTCCGCCCGGCCGCACGCGCCGGTAGAATGTTTCGAGCGTCTCATCCGACTCCGGATTCGTCAAGAACATGACGGATATCCAGATGACCCCCGACCCAAAAGCTGTGACCGCGAGGCGCGCACCGAAATCCAACCCCGCGAACATCGGCAGATACGAAGCCAGGGCGATCGTGAAGCCTGCCAGCATCGCGGACAGTTCCGCCCATGCGTTCACACGCCACCAGAACCAGCGAAGGATGAGTACGGCGCCCGGGCCGGTTCCGATCGCGATGACGAAACGGAACATCGTTCCGACGTCGTTCGTGAAGAACGCTGCCACGCCACCGCAGGCAACCATCAGCACCGACGCCAGCCGTCCCATGAGTACCAGCCGTTTCTGCGACGCACCCGGTTCCACGAATCGTGCCCAGAGGTCGTTGACGACATAGCTCGCGCCCCAGTTGATCTGCGTCGAGACCGTGGACATGAAGGCGGCGACAAACGATGCGACGACGAGCCCGAGCACGCCGACGGGAAGATACCGTAGCATGAGCAGAGGGTAACCCATCTCGGGGTCTTCGAGGTTCGGGAATACGACGATCGCGGCAAGCGCCGCCAGGATCCAGGGCCAGGCACGGAGTACGTAGTGCAGCAGGTTGAACAGCCAGGCTGCCTTCTCGGCGTCTTTCTCGGTTCGGGCCGCGGACATTCGCTGGACGAATTCCCCACCGCCGTCAGCTCGCCGATTAGCCCACCACTGGATCCCGAGGTAGGCGAGGAACGTGCCCATCGGCAGCTCCAACGAACCGGGTTTTGGGACCATTCGCAGGGCGTCGCTGCGGCCGGCTGCTTCGAGACCCGCCTTCAACTCGGGAATGCCGCCGATCTCCACGATCGCATAGCCGGCCACGAGCAGAGCTCCGAGCATAGCCAGCCCGAACTGCAGGAAATCGGTGGCCACGACACCCCACAGGCCCGAGACGCCCGCGTAGATCATCACGAACACCGACAGGCCGACGACGATCCACAGACGCTCGTCTCCCGGCAGCCAGGCCGGCATCGCCTGGCCCACGCCCAGCGCTTCGATGACTTTTCGCATCGCGAGCATCACGTAGCCGATTGCGATGCAGTTGATCGGCACGGCAAAAACGAAGGCCCGCGTACCGCGCAGCACCGCCGCCGGGCGGCCGCCGTAGCGGATCTCCGTCAGTTCTGCATCGGTCACCACTTCGGCCCGCCGCCACAGGCGCGCGAACAGATAGATGAGCAGGACGTGGGACAGAGCGAACGCCCACCACTCCCAGTTGCCCGCTATACCGCGGCGGGCTACGAGTCCGGTGACGTAGAGCGGCGTATCGACACTGAACGTCGTCGCTGCCATCGAAGTCCCGACGAGCCACCAGGGCAGCGACCGGCCACCCACAAAGAACTCGACCAGGCTGCCGCTCGCGCGCCGGGCGAGCCATAGACCGATCACCAACGTACCGAGCAGGTAAAGTCCGACGATCCACCAGTCGAGGGCGCCCATCAGTCAGCGACTCCCGTCATGGACCTGATCGCGTGCGCCGCGGCTCGCTCCATGGCCGGCTCCGTGCCCCAGGCGCAGACGCCGCCACCGAGTTGCCGGGCCAGACGCGAGTGCCCGAACACGACGGGCAGGGCCCCGGCCGGATCCGACAGCGCGGCCTGGACGGCCGCCGCCGCCGCAGGCGTCAGGCCTGCCGTTCCCTTCCACGCCTGCGGAGTCGAGGCGATGAGGACCAGCGTCGGCGTCCCTTCCGCCCCGGCATCGATATTCCAGCCCGCCCGGCGAAGCTCTGCGGTGAACTCCGCACCGAACGGCGGTCTTTCGGGCTGTTCCCGGTCATCCCAGATCGGCAGCACTCGGATGGGCTCCGTAGGACGCAACCAGGTCGGCCGCTCGACGGACCAACTGACGCAGCC
>CBDUXS010000151.1:0-3426 GCA_965371255.1 uncultured bacterium | reverse complement strand
AGCTCATGAGCCCGATCATCTGGGATCTCGGGCATATCGGGGCGATCGAAGAACTCTGGCTCGTCCAGCAACTCGGGACGGTGTCCGGCGAGGCCGTCCTGGACGAGGTGTACGACGCGTCCAGGACCCCTCGATCCGTCCGGGGCGGGATCAGCCTTCTCGACGGCTCATCACTGTTCAGCCGACTCGCTGACGTAAGAATACAGACCCTCCGGTTGCTCGATACCATCGAGTTTGATTCCACCAATCCGTTGCTGCGACATGGCTTCGCCTACGAGATGGTGATTGCGCACGAAGCTCAGCATCAGGAAACCATACTCCAGACCATCAGTCTGATGACGTCGGAGTCTTATGAACTTCCCGGGCGGCGACAGCGACCTCCCGAAAACGGTGCTGCGGCCGGAGAAATGATTCGCGTGTCGGCCGGGTCGTTCTGCATGGGCGCCGGCCCGGACGGCTTCGCCTACGATAACGAGCGGCCTCGTCATACAGAGGACGTCGACGAGTTCGAGATCGGGCGCTATCCCGTCACTAACGGCGAATACGTGGAGTTCCTTGCGAATGGAGGCTACGAGGATCGCCGGCTGTGGACGGATGAGGGTTGGCGGTGGAAGGAGGAGGCATCGCTTGCGGCGCCGATGTACTGGGAACCGGTCGGCGCGTCGGAGCCGCCGACCGCAGCCGGAGCCGCGAGTGTGGCGCGCGAGGAAGGTTCCGGCGGCTGGCAGCGGCGCACTGCTCTCGGGGTCGAGCCGCTGGATCCTTGCCAACCGGTAATCCACATCTGCTTCCACGAGGCAGAGGCGTATGCCCGTCTTGCGTCCGGCCGGCTGCCGACGGAGGCGGAATGGGAGAAGGCCGCGGCCTGGAATCCGGACGCGCGTTCACCTCGGACGTACCCCTGGGGGGAGGATCCTGACACCGAAGGCCGTGCGAACCTGGACCAACTCATGTTCGGGCCGGCTCCCATCGGTGCGTTCCCGGCAGGCAGGTCCGCCGTCGGATGTGAGCAATTGCTCGGTGACGTCTGGGAGTGGACGAGTTCGACGTTTGGCGGATATCCCGGATTTCGTGCTTTTCCATATCGGGAATATTCGGAGATTTTCTTCGGACCGGACTACCGCGTGCTGCGCGGATGCTCCTGGGCGACGCGGCCGAGCGTAAGCCGCAATTCGTTCAGGAATTGGGACTTCCCGATCCGCCGGCAGATTTTTTCCGGTGTAAGGCTGGCACGTGATGCCTGATGAGGCTGTCTCCATGATCGACGATTCGCGGATTACGATCCGCAACCTTCTGCACGGGGAGGGCAGTCCGTTCGGCCTTGCCGAAAGCGCGACACGCGGTCTTACCGGTCACCCGAAAACCATGCCGCCGAAGTACCTGTACGATCCGCGGGGATCGGAGCTGTTTGAGCAGATTACCGAACAGCCCGAGTACTATCAGACCTCGACCGAATTGGAGATCCTGCGGCGCATCGCGCCGCTGGTCGTGGATCGAGTGCGTCCGACGGCGCTGATCGAGTTCGGCAGCGGGAGTGCTTCGAAGACAAGAACCCTGCTCGACGCAATGCTGCGAGCAGGGCGTCTCGAAGGATATGGAATGCTGGACGTGAGTGAGTCGGCCCTGCGCGCCGCCGCGGGCATCCTGACTCGCAGCTATCCCCGGCTTCAGGTGGTGTGCGAAATCGCCGACTTCGAGCAACCGCAGCCGCTGCCATTCCCGGACAAGCGACGACTCCTCGTCTTCCTTGGTTCGACGATCGGCAACTTCGAAGTCGAACAAGCGCAGGAGTTTCTGCGCGGTCCGGCGGAGCGCATGCATGACGAAGACGCATTCCTGATCGGCTTCGATCTGGTCAAGGACATCGAGACGATCGAACGGGCCTACAACGACGCCGCCGGTGTAACTGATGCGTTCAACAAGAATCTGCTTGAAGTATTGAATCGCGAACTCGGCGCCGATTTCGATCCGTCCGAATTCGATCATAGAGCGTTCTACAACGAGCCCGAATCCCGCATCGAAATGCATCTGGTGTCCCGAAGGGCACAGCGGGTCAAGCTGATCGACCTCGACATTACCATCGAATTCGCGCCGGGCGAGAGCCTCAGGACCGAGCTCAGCCACAAGTACACCAGGCGATCCGTCGAGGCGCTCCTCGAAGCCGGCAATCTCAGATTGGACATGTGGGAAACTGACCCGGACGGGAAATTCGCTCTGGGGTTGGCGCGTCGGCGGTGAGCCGGCTGGATCCGTCGGTCCTCCAGCAGGACGTCCGGCGCCTGTTCGAACCCTGCGGGCCAACCACTGGCGCAGCCCCGGGTCGGGTCGGCGTAGAGCTCGAGCTGTTCCCGCTGGACACGCACCCGGGAGATCAGCCGGCGCCTGCCGAACTCTCGGGCCCCGAATTGCTCCTTCATCTCGGTGCCGACTCGCCCAGCAATCATCCAGCAGGCCGGTTCAGTTTCGAGCCGGGCGGGCAACTCGAGTACAGCACGCCGGCTGTGCGATCACTGGCGGCACTCGTCGAGGACATTGGCCGATCCATGGATCCGTTGTACGACGCCGCCCGGGACCGGGGAATGCGGCTCGCGGCCATCGGGCTCGCTCCCTGGTATGGCCCGGAAGCTGTCGGTATTCGCAACCCGACGAGTCGCTACCTCGAGATGGATCGCTATTTCGGCCGGCTCGGTCCCTGGGGCACCTGGATGATGCGGTTGACCGCGAGTATGCAGGTGAATCTGGACCTGGGAGATCCGGTCACGGCCACCGCTCGCTGGCGGGTAGCGAACGCCGTGAGTCCGGTGCTCACGGCCGTCTTCGCGAATTCGGCGGCCGACCTGCCCGATGGAACACCGGTGGCTAGTGGACGCGCGTGGGTATGGAGTCGCCTCGACGACAGCCGCACCGGAATCGTAGGGCGCTCGACCGGCAGCACGCCGCCATGGGCCGAGTACCTGACGTTCGCACTCACTGCGCGAGTGATGTTCGATCACGAGACCCGGGCCGTCGAGCTGGCCGGGGCCGCCGGCTCAACGATCCGGTTCAACGACTGGTGGATCGAATCAGGCGCGCAGGGCCCCGACCGCGAGGATTGGCACACCCATCTGACCACGCTGTTTCCGGACGTGCGCCCGAAGCGATGGTTGGAGATCCGGGCTATCGACATGCCGGCGCGTCGCTGGTGGTCGGTGCCCCCCGCGCTTCTGGCGGCACTGCTGTACGACGAGCGTGCGCTCAGCGAGATGGAGGAGTTGTTCGGCGCAGATTCCGTCGCGCCCACAGACCTGTCGGCCGCCGCCTTCACGGCCGGGCTTGCAAACCCCAGGCTCCGGGATCTGGCATCGGCCTGTTTCGACTCATGCGAATCGGCTGTGCGACGCTTTCCAGCCGGCTGGTTCGGCGACGAGGCGCTGCGGGCCCTGTCGG
>CBDUXS010000150.1:0-3475 GCA_965371255.1 uncultured bacterium | reverse complement strand
GCGGTGAACCCGGCCTTTGCCGTGCAGTTCTTCGCCGAAAACGGGGTGAAGGGATTCCTGGTGCTCGGCAGCGTGTTTCTGGTCGTCACCGGCGGGGAAGCGCTGTACGCCGACATGGGACATTTCGGCACCCGGCCGATTCGGCTGGCCTGGTTTACGATCGTCCTTCCGGGTCTTCTGCTCAATTATTTCGGCCAGGGCGCGATGGTCATCGCCCACCCCGAAACGATCGAGCATCCGTTCTTCATGATGGCGCCGAGCTGGGCTCTGATCCCGTTGGTCGCGCTGACCACCTGCGCCACGGTGATTGCGTCACAGGCGGTGATTTCAGGCGCGTTCTCTCTCACGCGACAGGCCGTGCAGCTCGGCTATCTGCCGCGGGTCGGGGTCAATCACACGTCCGAGAAGGAAATCGGACAGATCTACATTCCCGGCATCAACTGGCTGTTGATGCTCGCGTCCATTGGCCTCGTCATCGGCTTCCGCACATCGAGCAACCTTGCTTCGGCCTATGGGGTGGCCGTGACGACCGACATGGTGTTCACGACGATTCTGTTCGCTTTCGTGGCACGGAAACGGTTGGGCTGGCCGCCTTGGGCGGCTGCCGCGATGATCCTTGCCTTCCTCGGCATCGACCTGGCTTTCTGGGGCGCCAACCTGACGAAGATTCCCCATGGAGGTTGGTTCCCACTCATCGTGGCTGCCGGTCTGTTCGTCATCATGACGACGTGGCGGCGGGGTCGGTCGGCACTCAACAAGATGATGAACGAGCGCACGCTGCCGGTGGACCTGTTCCTCAAGAGCATCGAGCGAAACCCTCCGGTCCGCGTGACCGGCCTGGCGGTCTACATGCATGGCGGCCGCGAGGCGACTCCGCCGGCGCTGCTCCACAACCTCAAGCACAACAAGGTACTGCACGAACAGGTGATGCTGATGAGCGTGCAGACGAAGGACGTGCCGTACGTGCCCAAGGCAGACCGGGTCGAATTCGAGCAATTGGAGAACGGTATCGTCCGGGTCGCCGTGTACTACGGGTTTGCACAGAATCCGAACATTCCCGCCGCTCTCGCCAACGCCGACTCCCAGGGACTGTGCGATTTCAAGCCAATGCAAACGACCTATTTCCTGGGTCGGGAACGGCTCATCGCTTCAAAGAAGCCGCCGCTGAGGCAATGGCGAGCCTGGCTGTTCGTGGTTCTGTCGCGTAACGAGACCGGTGCGACTGATTTCTTCCAGCTTCCGCCAAACCGCGTCGTAGAACTGGGGACGCAGCTGGAGATGTAGGGACGCCCCACCTGATATCGAAGGAGTCCTGGTGTCGGAGTTGAGGTTTGGTTGACATAAAGCCATACAATGCGTATGGGTTTCCATATGAAAACCACGCTCAACATTGCGGACCCGATCATGGCTCGACTCAAGCAAGAAGCCGCACGGCAGGGAAAAACGATGTCGGAACTCGTGGAATCAGCTCTTCGCCTGTTTCTGGGTAGAGCAGCTTCGGAGGCCAACCTTGACGATCTGCCAAGCCTGCCGTCGTTCGCCTCCGGTGGCCATCTGACGGATATCGATGATCGGAATGCGCTCTACCGGGCTATGGACGAGCGCTGAGTGTTCGTCGTCGATACGAACATTCTCGTCTATGCGGCCGATGAAAATTCAGCCCACTACGCCGTTAGCCGGCGGCAGATCGAGACCTGGCGGGCGAGTGCCGGCGCCTGGTTCGTCACCTGGGGTATCTGCTACGAGTTCCTGCGCGTTGTCACCCATCCGGCTGTCCTGCGGAATCCCTGGACTGCCGCCGGCGCCATGGAATTCATCGAAACATTGCTCGCTTCGCCGGGACTGGGCGTGTTGCAGCCGACGGAACGGCACGGCCGCGTGTTAAGAGAAGTCGTAGATCTGATGCCGCATGCGAGAGGCAATCTGATGCACGACATGCATACGGCGATTCTGATGCGGGAGCACGGGATCCGGACAATTCAGACTCGAGACACCGACTTTCATCGATTCCCGTTCCTCGAAGTGATCGATCCGGTGGCGTAGCGCCGATCGGGTCGCCCGTCCCTCTACTCGTGCCTGAGGGCGTCGATGGGGTCCAGATGGGCCGCTTTCCGGGCCGGATAGAAGCCGAAGAATATCCCGACGCTGGCGGAGAACCCGAGGGCAAGCGCCACGGTCGACGGCTGGATCAGCGTGCTCCAGCCCGTCAGATCTGCAATCACGCCCGCGCCCGCGAATCCGAGGGCCACTCCGACGAGTCCGCCGGCCACGCTCATCACGACGCTCTCGATCAGGAACTGCGTCAGTACGTCACCCCGCCGCGCGCCGACGGCCATTCGGACGCCGATCTCTTTCGTGCGCTCGGTGACGGATACGAGCATGATGTTCATGATGCCGATGCCGCCCACGAGCAAGGATATGCCGGCGATCGAGGCAAGCAGAATCGTCATGACCTCGGTCGTACCCTGAGCGGCGTCGGCCAATTCGGTCTGGTTTCGGACCGTAAAGTCGTCCTCCTCCCAGGCCGCCAGGCCATGCGATTCCCTCATGATGCCGCGGATTTCCTCGGTGGCGGCCGGGATGTCGCCCGGTGAGAAAGTGCTGGCAATGATCTGCGGAATGAAGCTGTGGCCGGACAGGCGGGTCTGAACGGTCGTGTACGGGGCTACGATCACGTCGTCCTGGTCGCGTCCTTCCGCCGTCTGGCCCTTACGAGCGAGTACGCCGACGATTTGGAACGGAACGCTGCGCAGCTGGATGCGCTGGCCCACGGCGTCTCCGTCGGGGAACAGGTTCTCGGCCACGGTCTTCCCGATCACGGCGACTTTGCGCATGGAACGCAGGTCCGACTCCTGGAAGAACGAGCCGTATTCGACAGGCCAGTCACGAATCAGCGGGTAGTTGCTCGCGACGCCGTTGATCGTCGTGCGCCAGTTACCGGTGCCGCCGATCGCCTGGGTGAACGTCATGATCATCGGTGAAGCGCCGGAGAGGAGGATGCCCTCGCGTGCCAGCTTCTCCGCGTCTTCCACGCGCAGGCGGTTGAAGCTGCCGGCGCCACCGCTCACGCCACCTGCTGAGCTCGAACCCGGCGTAATGACGAGCAGATTGGTGCCCAGACCCTCGATCTGCTCACGAATCTTGGACTGTGCGCCCTCGCCAACGGCGACCATGACGATCACCGCCCCGACGCCGATGATGATCCCGAGCATCGTCAGCAATGTGCGCATCCGGTTTGCCAGGATGCTTTCCGCCGCGACCCGAACCAGGCTCATGCTTCTCATGTCAGGCTCTTGCTCCTAGAATCTGGCGCCGCCCCGCCGCCGCCCGCCGCCCTGTTGCTGCGGCTGGAAGGGGTTCGTGCTCGGCCCGGAACTGGAATTTCCCGCCGTGATCGCAGCAATCACCTGGAGTCCCTCCTCGAGGTTCCGTCCGCCGATCTCCGTGTACTGGCCGTCGGTGATCCCTTTTCGCG
>CBDUXS010000149.1:0-3518 GCA_965371255.1 uncultured bacterium | reverse complement strand
GATCCGTAATCAAGCGGATCCGTGGCCATCGGAATCGCCATGCACAACTGGATCATCTCGGCAGCGGTCACTTCATCCATGCCAGCGCGGTCTTTGGCCATCTGCACAAAGTGCGGATATGGCTGAGCGAAGGTGGCTTTCATCATCGCAGTACCGCCACCCATGTGGCAGGTGCTGCAGGACGTCGCCCCGGCACCGCTGAGGGACGCATCGGTCCAGAGTTCGGCCCCGAGCGCGACGAGCTCGACGTCTGTGTTACCGTGCGAGTCGAGTGTCTTGTCACCCTGTTGAATTCTCGCGGCAAGCTCCTGTGAGCCGCATGGATTCGCAGCACAAGGATTCGCGGCACAAGGATTCGCAGCACAGGGATTGGCTTCGGCCATGCTATCCGTTCCGTCTGCACCCGTACAGCCGGCGAGCAGCAGGAATGCAGCTGGCGCGAGCCAAGTCATCCGTCGGACAGTCATGCAGCCTCCAATTCGTGGGATGGACTTGAATCTATGGGAAAAGAACGCTGCGGACAGCCTGCCGGTTCCCGTGTCCATGGCCACGAAACACAGGCCACATGTTGTCCCGCGATCAGCGGGACGGCGTGACGTTCCGCAGGAGTTCGCCCGTCTCCGCATCGTACACGCGCTCGGCCAATACTTCCAGGTGCGAGCCGTACTCCCAAACGAAGATTTCCCGTTTGCTGGTCGTGGGCCGGTAGATCAGCCAGCCGCCCTCCGGGATGGACAGGCGAAGCGTCGAGCATCGTCCCACCGGGTACTTCTTCTTCTGCTGACCCGGCGGCTCACCCGGCATCCAGATCCTGCACTGCCCAACGGGCGGAAGGTGACCCGGCGGCACGCCGAAACGGGCAGATGTGCTCGTGCCTTCGTTGCCGTTCTCGGCGACCACGACCGAGGCGTTCTGCGAGCAGGCCGTCGGCCCCAGTAACAGTGCGAGGACTACCGCCCCGGTCGCCTGAACGGCGCTGCGCACCTCGGGAATGCGGCGCTGATACATGGTGATGTCTCCTGTGGAGTCAATTCCATCGTCGAACGGGCACACGGCCCCGCACGAACGGTACCAGCGCCGTCGTTGCCCGCGCCGGTCAGTCCCCGAACGAAACGCCTTGGGCCAGCGGTAGCTCCGTGCTCCAGTTGACCGTGTTCGTCTGGCGTCGCATGTACGCCTTCCAGGCGTCGGAGCCCGACTCGCGGCCACCTCCCGTCTCCTTTTCCCCGCCGAATGCTCCGCCGATCTCTGCTCCGCTGGTGCCGATATTGACGTTGGCGATTCCGCAGTCGCTGCCCCGCTGCGACAGGAAGTACTCGGCTTCCCGGACGCTGTCGGTAAATATAGCCGACGAAAGGCCCTGCGGAACATCGTTATGGATTGCCAGCGCCTGGTCGATCTCGTCAACGGCCTCACGTGGACTGGCATTCGCACTTCCGTAAGTCAGTATGTACAGGATCGGAGCGAACGTTTCCTCCTGCACGATCTCGAACTCATTCTTCGCTGCGGCGACACAGGGCCGTACATAGTGGCCGCCCGGATAATCGGGTCCTTCGAGTGCCTCGCCGCCGTAGAGGATTTCGCCGCCGGCTGCTGTCACCTTCTCGACGGCCCGGCGGAGATCGTCCACCGCACCGCGCGTAACGACGGGTCCAACGAGCGTGTCTTCGCTCAGCGGGTTTCCGATCCGCACGTCTCCGTAAGCACGCACGAGCCGCTGCACGAGTTCCTCACGAACGGAACTGTGAACGATGATCCGGCGTGTCGAAGTGCACCGCTGCCCAGCCGTCCCGCAGGCGCCGAACAGGATGGCCGGCAACACGAGGTCCAGGTTGGCACTGGGCGTCACGATGATCGCGTTGTTTCCGCCCAACTCCAGGATCGTCCGCCCGAGTCGCTTCGCCACAACTTCGCTGACGTGAATGCCCATCCTGGTGCTGCCGGTAAACGAGATCAGGGGAATCCGCTTGTCGTGGAGCATCCGCTCGCCGATCACCGACCCGCGGCCGACACATAGCGAAAATACAGCGGGATCAACATCGTTCTCACGGCAGACTCTCTCGGCAATCCGGGTAACCGCCACACCACACAGGGGCACGTTGCCCGATGGCTTCCACAGCGTCGAGTCGCCACAGACGGCCGCCAGCGCGGCATTCCAACTCCACACCGCGACAGGGAAATTGAATGCCGTAATGACTCCCACCACGCCGAGCGGGTGCCACTGCTCGAACATCCGGTGGTCCGGACGCTCCGAGTGCATGGAGTTTCCGTACAGCTGCCGCGAGAGGCCGGTGCCGAAGTCGCAGATGTCGATCATCTCCTGGACCTCGCCCTCGCCCTCGGCGCGAATCTTTCCCATCTCGAGCGTGACGAGTTGCCCGAGTTCAGCCTTGAGTTCGCGTAATCTGTTTCCGATCTGGCGCACGATGTCGCCACGCCCCGGCGCCGGCATTTTGCGCCACTGGAGGAATGCCGTGTGTGCACGCGCGACAATTCTCTCGTACTCGTCTTCCGTGACCTGGCGAACTGCGGCGATCACTTCGCCATCGATCGGCGACACGGACTCGACCAATTCGCCGGAGCCGATCCACTCGCCGTCGAAACCACCGGGGTTCTCGCGTTCGATGCCGAGTTTGGTCAGGAAGTCATGCATTATGATCACCGTTGAGCGTTGGTTTTCGACGTGCGCCAGGTTGTGTGGCAGCCGTGCGGGCGAGAAGATAGGCGAGAATCCGGCAGGCGTCGAGCGGAGGCCAGACCCCGGCCCCAAGTCCTATTCGTCGAGAACGACAACCTCCGTCCACCCCTCGACGGTGTTGTGGCGGCAGAAGACGAGATCCCGCAGCTCCGGGTCGTCGACTACGATTCGCGCTTCCCAGTAGCCCTCCGAGACCTCGTCGAGAGCGTGTACATCGAGAACCGTCCAGCCTTCGGCCCGGGCGGCTTCCCGGCAGGCTGCTTTGGGCGAGGTGGCGCCTTCCGCCTGTTCCTGGAATGCCACCGACTGCGTGTTCAGGCAACCGGTGACGAAAAAGCACAAGATCGACGACCAGAACAGGGCTCGAAGCTTTCTATCCATGACGAGCACAGGTTCCTTCTTCACAGCCCTGTATACGAAGTCGGCCAGCCGCTACTCGCCGATAGACATGGGGTCCGAGACGAGCGGCAAACGGCAGATAGAAAAACGGAACTATCGGCCACAAGGTTGGGAGAAACCTGGCGATCGTACGGAACGCGAAGAATCCTCGGCTGACCGATCCATCTGGGGCAATGACGTGCATCTCGCGTCGCAAGTCGTCGATCGACAGGTCCGGGTACGCCCTGAGAAGCTCCCGGCTTTCCGGCTGCTCAAGATCTCGGAAACGAAGACGGTCGAACAGGTCTGCGTAACGCACAATCGTCATCGACCTTATGCAGAGCGGACACAACCCATCAAAGTAAAGGTCTAGATGCTTGAATCGTCGCTCTCCACTTCTGCGGTGGATTATCCGCTTGATAGGAGACCTCCAGGACACAAA
>CBDUXS010000148.1:0-3548 GCA_965371255.1 uncultured bacterium | reverse complement strand
AGGATCGGTGCGGACCGGATCGCGACGGGTCACAACCTGGACGACCAGGCCGAAACCGTGCTGTTTCGCCTGCTGCGCGGAACCGGAAACCGCGGTCTTGCGGGGATTCCCGAGCGGCGAGGATGGATCGTGCGCCCTCTGCTGTCGTTTCCCGCAGACGTGATTCGGACGTGGCTGGAAGTGGCCAGCCTGCAGGCAGTCGAGGACCCCGCCAACCTCGACAGGCGCTGGGCCCGGAGCCGAATCCGACACCAGTTGCTCCCCGTGTTGGAAGCACAGGCGGGCATGGATGTCCGGAAACATCTGCTGGCCATTCGGAGCGCCGCAGAGTCCGTCGAGATGCTGTCGGTTCGTATTGCAGAGACGGCGATGGCTGCCGCTGAATGCGGCGAGCCCGATGCATTCAGTCGTGCGGCACTGCTGAGCTGGCCCGTACCTTTGCGGGCGGAGATGTTGCGGTTGGCGGCCCGGGTCCGTGGTGTACGTCTGACACGTGGCGCTGCCGTGAGCGCCGCTGCGGACCTCGGCTCGCTGCTGAGCGGCCAAGGTTTCGATCTGGGTCGTGGCCTCCGGATCGAGCGGGTATTCGACCGGCTTGTTTTTCAGCCCCCGGTATCCAGGCCTCAGGGGTCCGGCCGGCTGTCGATCGCGGGAGAACGAGCGGGGAAGGCGACCCTGCGACTTCGCTCCCGAGTGTACCAAGTGCGATGGGGGCGGGCGATCGCCCCAGCCCGTGGCGCCAACCGCGTTGCTCTGTCTGTTCCGCCAGAGCATTATCCTCTCACGGTTCGGGGATGGGAGGCGGGAGACCGCATCCGACTTTCCGCCGGTTCGCGCAAGCTGAAACGTGTGTTCGGCGAAGCCAGAATTCCGGTGTCGGCTCGGCACTCCATTCCGATCGTGGCGGACAGCCGGGGAAACGTATTGTGGGTTGCGGGCCTTACTCGCTGCACCGCCGAAAATGCGGCGCAACATGCAGAACTCGTAATCGAGATCGAAGATGACTGAGCTCACCGCAGGACACTGGTTGACCCGTGCCGTGGGGCACGAGCCGAAGCGCATCGTCTATACGGCGGACGCGATCGCCGGCCGCGTTCGCGAGATAGCGGAGGAAATCACCCGCTACTATCCACCCGACGAAGATCTGCTGGTTCTCGGACTGCTCAAGGGTTCGTTCATCTTTCTGAGCGACCTCGTTCGGGCGATTAACCGCCCCCTTCACGTCGATTTCATCGTCGCGTCGAGCTATGGATCGGGAACAACTTCATCCGGAAATGTTAAACTGCTATATGATCCGATGGCGCCGATCGAGGGCCGGCATGTTCTTCTCGTCGAAGACATCGTGGATAGCGGAAACACGATCAACCGGCTCACCGAGGCACTCGGAGTAAGGGAACCGGCATCGCTGGAGTTGTGTGCGCTGTTACACAAACACCTGGCGACGAATCTTGCGTTGGAGCCGCGGTGGACCGGTTTCGCTGCGCCGCCGGAATTTCTGGTCGGATACGGACTGGACCACGCCGAGGACTTCCGCCACTTGCCGTTCGTGGCGAGCCTCTGAACCAGCATAAGGCTGTCGATGAAATCTACGGAAGATAAGCGTCCAAACCCGAGCCCGGGCCGGTACCTCCGGGCCGCTTCGTTCTGGGTTCTGATATTTCTCATCCCCCTCGCGATCTACGAGTTGATGGGCACGACTCGCGAGCCTGAGAAGGAATTCACGTATACCGAGTTTCGCGAGCAACTCACGGCCGACAACATCGCAACGGTCACGATTTTCGATGGCCGCCGCGTCGAGGGTGTGCTTAAGGCCCCGTCTCAGGAACAGGGCAGCGCAGCCTCCAAGTTCAATACGCTGCTGCCGTTCGAAGCCACGGAGTCTCTGCTCGTCACGCTGGAAGAGGCCGGCGTCAAGGTGGAGGCCAAGGAAGCAGGACCGAACTGGATGAGCTACCTGGGTAGCCTGTTGCCCTGGATCCTGATCATCGGCCTGTGGGTATTCTTCTTTCGACAAATGCAGGCGGGCGGATCCCGCGCCTTCAGCTTCGGCAAGTCGAAAGCCAAGCTGCTGACGGGCGACACGCCGGCTGTGACGTTCGCAGACGTCGCCGGAGCTGATGAGGCCAAGGAAGACCTCAAGGAAATCATCGACTTCCTCAAGGACCCCGCCAAGTACCGTCGTCTTGGCGGCCGTCTGCCCAAGGGTGCCTTGCTCATCGGTGCTCCTGGAACGGGGAAAACGCTGCTCGCACGGGCTGTGGCCGGGGAGGCGGATCGACCTTTCTTCTCGATGAGCGGGTCCGACTTCGTGGAAATGTTCGTCGGCGTGGGTGCCTCGCGGGTTCGCGACCTGTTTGAACAGGGAAAAACGCACGCGCCGTGCATCATCTTCATCGATGAGATCGACGCCGTGGGACGACATCGGGGTGCAGGTCTTGGTGGCGGGCACGATGAGCGAGAACAGACGCTGAACCAACTGCTGGTCGAAATGGACGGGTTCGAGTCCAACGAAGGCGTAATTCTAATCGCGGCGACCAATCGGCCCGACGTTCTCGACCCGGCATTGCTGCGCCCGGGTCGCTTCGATCGGCAAATCATCGTCGACCTTCCCGATATCAAAGGCCGGGAGGGCATCCTCCGCGTGCACACCAAGGAAATCCCGCTGGCGGACGATGTCGACTTGTTGGTTCTCGCAAAGGGCACCCCGGGTCTGTCGGGGGCCGATCTCGCCAACGTGGTCAACGAAGCCGCCCTGCTTGGCGCCCGGCTGGACAAGGACCGGGTGTATATGGAGGACTTCGAGCAAGCCAAGGACAAGGTGATGCTGGGGACCGAGCGCCGCAGCATGGTGGTAAGCGACGATGAGCGCCGGGTCACGGCCTTCCATGAAGCGGGTCACGCAGTCGTTGCCTTGCGGGTTCCGGGTCTCGACCCGCTCCACAAGGTGACGATCGTGCCGCGCGGGCGGGCATTGGGCCTCACGGCATCGTTGCCGGAGGAAGACCGCCATAACTACACGAAGGACTGGCTCGAGGGCCAGTTGATGATGCTGTTTGGCGGTCGTGTAGCCGAGGAAATGGTATTCGGCGCCGGCCAGATCACGACCGGGGCCGGAAACGATATCGAACAGGCCACCGGCATCGCCCGGCGAATGGTCACCCAGTTCGGGATGTCGGAAGCCCTGGGACCGATCGCTGTTGGTGAGGGCGATCATGAGATCTTCCTCGGGCGAGAGTTCAGCCAGCGCAAAGAGGTGAGCGAGAGTACGTCGCGGCTGGTCGACTCGGAGATCAAGCGATTCCTCGACGAGGCCTATGAAGGAGCCAGAAGCACCGTGAAGAAGCATCGCTCCCTGCTGGACGATATCGCCAATGCGCTGCTCGAGCGGGAGACGCTCGACGCCGACGATCTCAAGCTGCTGGAAGCCGGCAAACCGCTGCCTGCGGTCGTTCAGTCGGCTCCGGAGCAGCAGACCCTGGCCGCGCCCGAGGTCCCGCAGCCGCAGCCGAAAGAGTCACCGCTCGAAGGCACAGGCGGGGAGCCGTCGC
>CBDUXS010000147.1:0-3560 GCA_965371255.1 uncultured bacterium | reverse complement strand
CGGGCGGCGCCGACGCGGAGGCGGCAGAAAGCGGCGCCACGGTCGCAACGAGGGCGAGGAAACAAGCAGGAACCTGGGCCGTCATCGCGAGTCCGATCATTATGGCATTGAGCAAGAAGCCTGTCGAAGAACGCAAAAAGCTAGGCGGATTCGCGTATGTTTGACAAGCGTCTACCTCCCACCGGCCCGCTTCCTGAGCACGGGATCGGCCGTTGATCGGGGCCCGCAGCGTCCGTATACTCTGCCAGCCGTGTACCCGGTCGCACGATCCCGACGTCCACTGAGGAGACCCGCCGACAAATGACCCGAGACGCGGAGCCGCACGTCCTGCTGGACGCGACCGGCGTGGAGGATACGCTCGCTCGGTTGGCGGACGACATCCTCTCCAGGGGCTCCTCCGAAAACCTGTTGCTCATCGGCATACGCAGACGTGGCGTCGAACTCGCCGAACGGCTGGCCGGACTCCTGGCCGAGCGGGCAGGTCATGTCATCGGCACCGGCTCCCTGGACATCACGCTGTATCGCGATGACTTCGCTCAGATCGGATCGCTTCCCGTGATCGGGACAACCGAGATTACCAGCGGTGTCACAGACCGGCGGGTCGTCATCGTGGACGACGTTCTCTACACGGGACGGACAATTCGGGCCGCGCTGAACGAGATTGCTGATTTCGGTCGGCCAGGCCGCATCGAATTATGCGTTCTCGTCGATCGGGGCGGGCGCGAGCTTCCGATCCAGGCGGACTACTTCGGCGTGGCCTATCCGGCTGGTGAGGGCGAACACGTCGAGGTTCGTGTCCCGGAACAGGACGGCGAGCTATGCGTGCGGGTCGTCGGCGCCGAGGCGGCGCACTCCGGATGACCGGCGAAAGAATGCCGGGACTGGGAAAGGATCTCATCGGTCTGGAAGGTATGCCGGGGGAAATGATCCGATCAATTCTCGACACCGCCGAGCCATTCAAGGAAATCAGCGAGCGTCAGATCAAGAAGGTGCCGGTGCTGCGCGGACAGACGATCGTGAATCTGTTCTTCGAGCCCTCGACGCGCACGCGAATCTCGTTCGAATTTGCCGAGAAACGACTTGGCGCTGACACCGTGAATATCAGTGCCAGCGGCTCGTCAGTCGTGAAGGGCGAGACGCTCGTCGATACGGCCCGCAATCTCGAGGCGATGCGGATCGACATGGTGGTCATCCGCCATGGCTCTTCCGGGGCCGCGCAATTCCTTGCCGACCGCATTCCGTCCAACGTGATCAACGCCGGCGACGGCCGGCACGAGCACCCCACGCAGGCGCTGTTGGACATGCTTACCCTGCGGGATCGACTGGGCCGCGTCGAAGGGCTGAAAGTGTGCATCGTGGGCGATATCGTGCACTCGCGCGTCGCACGCTCCAACATTTTCGGCCTGCAGGCGATGGGGGCGCAGGTAGCGGTCTGCGGTCCTCGAAGTCTGATGCCGCTCGGCATCGAGGAATTGGGCGTGACGATGTTCCCTCACATCGAAGACGCGATCGAGTGGGCCGATGCACTGAATATCCTTCGGCTGCAACTCGAGCGCATGGATGCCGGATTCATCCCGTCACTGCGCGAATACAACCGCGTGTTCGGCGTTTCTCGGGCTCGGCTCGAAAGAGCTCCGCGAGACACGGTGATTCTGCATCCGGGCCCGATGAATCGAGGCGTGGAGATTGATTCTGACGTCGCCGACGGGCCGCAGTCGGTCATCCTGCCCCAGGTAACGAATGGCGTGGCCGTGCGAATGGCCGTGCTCTATCTGCTAGCGGGCGGCCGGCCGGAGCTGGCCGAGGACGCGAAGGGAGGCCGACCATGAGTGACCGGGTGTGGATTCACGGCGGTCGCGTCATCGACCCGTCGCAAGGGATTGACGCTGCTGCCGACGTGATCATTGAAGACGGCCTGATCGCGGCCGTGGGACCTGAACTGGAAGTGCCCGGTGACGCCGAGTCGATCGACGCCTCGGGGCTCGTGGTGGCACCCGGGTTGATCGACCTGCACGTTCACTTTCGCGAGCCCGGCGGTGAGCACAAGGAAACGATCGCAACGGGTGCCAGAGCGGCTGTCGCCGGCGGCTTCACGACTGTCTGGACGATGCCGAATACGGACCCTCCGACTGACGATCCGGCGGCTGTCGGATTCGTAAAGGCAGCCGGAGAGGCAGCGGGCGGCGCCCGCGTCATGCCCATAGGAGCCGCTACGATCGGCCAGCAGGGCAAACGGATGACGGAGATCGGCCAGCTGGTGGCAGCCGGAGCCGTAGCCGTGTCTGATGACGGGTTCCCTGTGCGGGATTCGGGCCTGATGCGCCGGCTTCTGGAGTATACGCAGACATTCGGAATCGCCATCATGCAGCACGAGGAAGACGTAGAACTGGCGGCCGGCGGCGTGATGAACGAGGGATCTGTTGCCACGGCACTCGGTCTGCGCGGTATGCCGAACTGTGCCGAAGCGGCGATGGTAGCGCGCGACGTGATGCTCGCTGAGCTCACGGGCGGCCACCTTCATGTCTGCCACGTCTCCACGCGAGAGACAGTCGAGCAGTTGCGGCTGGCGCGCGACAAAGGTCTCCACGTGACGTCCGAGGTGACGCCGCATCATCTCATCCTGACGGAGGAGATGGTCCGTGGCTACAATACCGAAGCCAAGGTCAATCCGCCTCTCCGTACGCAGGCCGATGTCGAGGCGGTAAGACAGGCTCTGGTAGACGGTGTGATCGACATCATCGCCACGGATCACGCACCGCACCATTATGAAGAGAAGGAGCGCGAGTTTGATGACGCGCCTTTCGGTATCAACGGCCTCGAGACGGCGTTCGGCCTGTCGATGAAAGCACTCGTCGAACCGGGCTTCCTGACTCTCCTCGAGTTGATCGACCGGATGTCCTGTGCACCGGCGCGCATCATGGGACTCGAGACTGGTTGTCTTCGTACGGGGGCACCGGCCGACATCGTGATGCTCGAGCCGGAAGAGATCTGGACCGTGGAGCCTGAGAGTTTCGCCTCGAAGAGCCGAAACACGCCGATCGCCGGCTGGAGACTGCCGGGCAGAGTCAGGCGCACGATCGTAGGTGGCACGACATGTTACGAACTGGAAGCAAGCCAATGAACGCAGCGAGAAAAGGCGGGTCGGGGGGCGCGGTTCCCGAGAACATGTGGGCATTGCTGGAACGGCGGACCACGCTCCAGGAGTGGCTGGCCAAGCTGGATGATCTGGGATCGCGATATAGACCCGAAGTTACCGACCGCGTGCGTGCGGATTACACAGCGCGACTGGGCGAGGTTGCGGGCGATCTGGAGGGCCACCGGGGCGCGATAGAATCGTCCCTGGACGAGCGGCGATTGATCCATGATGACCTGGGTCGGCGGTTCGACAGTCAGTCGGCCGAGCTGGAGGAAGCGGAACTCAGGTTTGAGATCGGCGAGTTCGGTGAGGCGGCGTGGTCGAGTCAGCGGATCGAGCTCGCGAGCACCCTCGAAGCGATCAAGGCCGAACAGGATGAAGCGGCCGCCGCGGTCCAGGAAATGGAAGCGGTCCTGGCGGATCT